>NZ_JBDJLK010000002.1:0-190983 GCF_039673335.1 Pseudomonas sp. TWI929 | reverse complement strand
GGCTGCGGGACTCTCCTTGTATGTAGGCCATAACGAAAAATGCTCCGTATCTTTCGATACGGAGCATTCTCTTAAAGGGCCGGGCAGATTGCTAGGTTTTCACACAGTCTGTTCGGGCGCCTTTTTTGTGCCTGACGCGATCCCCTTGTAGGAGCGGCCTTCAGGCTGGCTACTTTTTCTTGCCCCCCAACAACGACCCCATCAAACCGCGCACCAACTGCCGCCCCAACTGGTTGGCCGCCTGGCGCACCGCCGACTTGATCGCCTGCCCCGCCGCACTCTGCAAGAAATCACCCGCCTTGTCGGCAAAGCTGTCTTCATCCGCCTTTGGTTGCGGCGCCGGCTCCACCGCCTCGCCTTTACGCATGGTCAGCATTTCATAGGCCGACTCACGGTCCACCGGTTTGTCATAGCGCCCCGCCAACGGCGAGGCGGCAATCAACGCACTACGCTCAGCCGCACTCAACGGCCCGATACGTGACTGTGGTGGCGCAACCTGCACCCGCTGCACCATGGCCGGCGTGCCCTTCTCTTCCAGCGTACCGACCAGTGCCTCGCCAATCCCCAGTTCGGTCAGCACCGCCAGGGTGTCGAACGCCGGGTTGGGGCGGAAGCCATCGGCCACCGCCCGCAGCGATTTCTGCTCCTTGGCGGTAAACGCCCGCAAGCCGTGCTGAATGCGCAGGCCCAACTGCGCCAGCACCGCATCGGGCAAGTCTCCTGGCGACTGGGTAACGAAGTACACCCCCACGCCCTTGGATCGGATCAGCCGCACCACCTGTTCCAGGCGGTCCTGCAACGCCTTGGGTGTGCCGTTGAACAGCAAGTGCGCTTCATCGAAGAACAAGGCCAGCACTGGCTTGTCGGCATCGCCACGCTCGGGTAACTGCTCAAACAGTTCAGCCAGCAGCCACAGCAAGAAGGTCGCATACACCTTGGGTGCCTCATGCACCAGCCGGCTGGCATCGAGCAGGTGAATACGGCCACGGCCATCCGGGTCCGGGCGCAGCAGGTCCTCCAGCTGCAATGCCGGCTCGCCGAACAGCGCCTCGGCGCCCTGCTGCTCCAGGGTCGCCAGCCGGCGCAGCAAGGCCTGGGTGGAGGCCGTAGTCATCAGCGCGCTGTCTTCACCCAGCAATTGCGGGTTGTCCTTCAGGTGCGCGAGCAGGGCCTTGAGGTCCTTGAGGTCGAGCAGCAACAGGCCTTCACGGTCGGCCACCTTGAACGCCGCGTACAGCGCCGCCTGTTGGCTATCGGTCAGCTCCAGCAAGTTGCCCAGCAACAGCGGCCCCATTTCACTGAGCGTGGTGCGCAGTGGGTGGCCGGCTTGCCCGGCGATATCCCATAGGCTTACCGGGTAGGCCCGGGGCGCGTGCCCCAGCCAGGGCATGCTGGCAATACGCTCGGCCACCTTGCCCTGCGGTGCACCAGCAGCACCCAAGCCACACAGGTCGCCTTTGACATCGGCCGCGAACACGGCCACCCCCGCATCGCTGAACGCTTCCGCCAGGTGCTGCAGGGTGACGGTCTTGCCAGTACCCGTCGCGCCCGCTACCAGGCCATGGCGGTTGGCCAGCCGCATTGCTTGCCCCACAGGCTGGCCATCCGGGCCTGCACCTACAACGATGGTCGAAGATTCCGACATCTCTTTAATCCTCTGCTCAAGCTTTAGCTTAATTCGGCCGATACCTTTGGGTGATATTCGCCTTAATAGAGAGGAACAACCGAAAAGGGACTTTTCGGGATGTTGCACAGCCTTGCGGCTCCACTCGTGCGAACGCCTGATATAAAACCTTAGCGGAACCGATTAACGCCATGAACAAAAGCCTTCGTTTCAGCCACAAGATTCTTTTGGCGGCATCACTGATCGTGATACTCGCCTTCAGCCTTTTCACCCTCTACAACGATTACCTCCAGCGTAATGCGATCCGCGAGGACCTGGAAAACTATCTGGCTGAAATGGGCACCTCCACTTCGACCAACATCCGCAACCTGTTCGAAGGGCGTATCAAACTGGTGGAAAACCTGGCGCAGAACATTGCCCAGAACCCAGCCAACGCTGAAACCCTGATGGGCCAGAATGCGCTGATCTCCAGCTTCCTCACTGTTTACCTGGGCAAGGTCGATGGCGGTTTCAGCGTGCGCCCTGACTCGAAAATGCCCGACGGCTATGACCCGCGCACTCGCCCCTGGTACAAAGATGGCATGAATGCCAACGGGGCGATCCTGACCGAGCCGTACATCGACATGACCACCAACAAGATGGTCATCGGCATCCTCAGCAAGGTGAACAGCAGTGTTGGCGTGGTGGGTGGCGACCTGGCCCTGGACGGCCTGGTGCAGATCATCAACTCGCTGAATTTCGGCGGCATGGGCTACGCCTTCCTGGTCAACGACCAGGGCAAGATCCTGGTGCACCCGGACAAAGACCTGGTGATGAAGTCGCTGTCGGACCTGTTCCCGCAGCACACACCGAAGCTGACCAGCGAGCTGACCGAAGTGCAGAGCGATGGCCAGGCCCGCCTGCTGACCTTCACCCCGATCACCGGCCTGCCGTCGGCCAATTGGTACATCGGCCTGTCTGTGGACAAGGACAAGGCCTTCTCGATGCTCAGCACCTTCCGCACTTCGGCGGTGATCGCCACGGTCGTGGCGGTGGTGATCATCATCGGCCTGCTCGGCCTGCTGATCCGCGTGCTGATGCAGCCACTGCACACCATGACCCGCGCCATGGAAGACATCGCCGAAGGTGAAGGCGACCTGACCAAGCGCCTGCGCATCCACAACCACGACGAGTTCGGTATCCTGGGCAGCGCCTTCAACCGTTTCGTCGAGCGCATTCACAGCTCGATCCGCGAAGTGTCCTCGGCCACCGAGCAGGTCAATGAAGTGGCCCTGCGGGTCATCAGCGCCTCGAACTCGTCAATGACCAACTCTGACGAGCAGTCCAACCGCACCAACAGCGTGGCCGCCGCCATCAACGAACTGGGCGCCGCTGCCCAGGAAATCGCCGGCAACGCCGCCCAGGCATCGCAGCATGCCAGCTCCGCGCGCTTGCTGGCTGAAGAAGGGCAGCAAGTGGTCGAGCGCAACATTGCCGCGATGAACCGCCTGTCCGACCTGATTGTCACCTCCAGCGCGCACATCGAGACGCTGAACAACAAGACCGTCAACATCGGCCAGATCCTTGAGGTGATTACCAGTATTTCCCAGCAAACCAACTTGCTGGCGCTGAACGCCGCCATCGAAGCGGCACGTGCAGGTGAAGCCGGGCGTGGTTTTGCCGTGGTTGCCGATGAAGTGCGCAACCTGGCGCACCGCACCCAGGAGTCGGCGCAGCAGGTACAGACCATGATCGAAGAACTGCAGGTTGGTGCCCGCGAATCGGTCGAGACCATGGACCAGAGCCAGCGCCACAGCCAGGACAGCGTGCAGATCGCCAACCAGGCCGGCGAGCGGCTGGACAGCGTTACCGTGCGCATCGGCGAGATCGACGGCATGAACCAGTCGGTGGCCACCGCCACCGAAGAGCAGACCGCCGTGGTCGAAGCGATCAACATGGACATCAACGAGATCAACATGCTCAACCAGGAAGGTGTGGAGAACCTGCAGGCCACCCTGCGCGCGTGCTCCGACCTTGAGCAGCAGGCCGGGCGCCTGAAGCACCTGGTGGGCAGCTTCCGCATCTAAGAACAGACCGCGCCGCCTGCTTCGCGGGCTCGCCCGCTCCCACAGGGACCGCACAAGCCTGAAGCTTTGCGCCCTACCTGTGGGAACGGGCAAGCCCGCGAAAAAGCCCACACCGATCCCCCGCCCTGCCCCGCCCAACCCCGATCGAACAAACTATCCTTCATAAAGGTCAACCTTTAGGCGCGTCATCGCCGGCAATCCAGCGCCGGATGACGAACCCGAAGACGATCCCGGAGGGATGCTGATCGTGCACATCGCCGACATCACCATGTTCTACGCCCCGGCCAGCGGCGGCGTACGTACTTATCTTGATGCCAAACACCGCCGCCTAGACGCCATCCACGGTGTACGCCACAGCCTGTTGATTCCCGGTGCCAGCGCGCAGAACGCCGACGGCATCTACCAGGTACCCGCCCCCCCATTGCCGTTTGGCAACGGTTACCGCTTTCCGGTACGCCTGGCCCCCTGGTGCAAGACGCTGCGCACGCTCAAACCCGACCTGATCGAAGTCGGTGACCCCTACCTGACCGCCTGGGCGGCGTTGGAGGCGCGGCGTCAGCTCGATGTACCCGTGATCGGTTTCTACCACTCCGACCTGCCTTTGCTGGTGAGCAACCGTATGGGCAACTGGTTCACGCCCAATGTAGAGGCCTATGTCAGCAAGCTCTACGGCAACTTCGACCGGGTACTGGCCCCCAGCCAGGTCATGGCCGACAAGCTGCGCCGCCTGGGTATAGGTGACGTGCACGTACAGCGCCTGGGCGTGGACCTGGCCACCTTCAACCCAGAACAACGCGACCCGCACCTGCGCGCCGAACTGGGCATTGCCGACACCAGCCGCCTGTTGATCTACGCGGGCCGCGGCTCGCGGGAGAAGAACCTGCCGGTGCTGCTCGACTGCATGCAGCTGCTGGGCCGCGCCTACCACCTGCTGCTGGTAGGTTCGAACATGCCGGCCAATGTGCCGCCCAACGTCAGCGTGATTGACCATTTCTGCCCCGCGCCGGAAGTCGCCCGGCTGATGGCCAGCGCCGACCTGCTGGTGCACGCCGGCGACCAGGAAACCTTCGGCCTGGTCATTCTCGAGGCCATGGCCAGCGCCACACCGGTGGTGGCCGTACGCGCCGGTGCTTTTGGTGAAATCGTCAACGACCAGTGCGGGCGCCTGTGCCGCCCCAACGATGGCCAGGCCATGGCGACGGCCGTGCGCGAGGTATTCGAGGCAGGCATACGCAAACTCGGGGCGCAGGCCCGCCGCCATGTGGAGCAGCATTATTCGTGGGACCACGTAGTGACCGGGCTGCTGCAGCATTACCAGGCAGTGCTCGGCCACCAGCCGCAGGTACGCGCCCATGGCTGAGCCACTGCCAGCATCGCGCAGCCTGATGCTGGTGCTGCACGATATCGCGCCCGAGACCTGGCCAGACTACCAACCCTTCGTCCAGGCCATCGACGCCATCGGCGGCATCCCCATGACCTGGCTGGTGGTGCCGGACTTTCACCACTGCAACCCGCTGCAACGCTCGCCTACCTTTTGTCGCCTGCTGGAACGGCGCCTGGCCCAGGGTGACGAACTGGCCCTGCATGGCTACTACCATGCCGACAACGGCCCACCACCGCGTTCGCCAGGTGAATACTTCATGCGCCGCATCTACACCCACGAAGGCGAGTTCTACGCCCTCGACCAGCAGCAGGCGTTGCAGCGCCTGGAGAGCGGCCTGGCGCTGTTCGATCGCCAGGGCTGGCCGGTGGCCGGCTTCGTCGCGCCCGCCTGGTTGATGAGCGAAGGCACCCGCCAGGCGTTGCGCCACCTGCCCCTGCGCTACACCAGCACGCCGCAGCACCTGTACCGCCTGCCAGACTTCAACGCAATCGAGGCCCCGGGGCTGGTGTGGAGTGCCCGCAGTGCCTGGCGCCGCAGCCTGTCCAAGGTGCTCTGCGACTGGCAGTGCCGGCGCTGGCGCGACGCCGACACCCTGCGCCTGGGCCTGCACCCGGTGGACATGCGCCATCGCGCGTCCCGCGACTATTGGCTGAACACCTTGTGTAGCCTGCTGGCACAAGGCCGCGAGCCACTGACCAAGTCGGCCTGGCTGGACCGCAAGGCCAACGCATGAACCGCCTGGCCTGGCTCGGCCTGGCACTGCTCGCCGCCGTGCTGGTGCCGACCTTGCTCGGTGGCAGTGAGCTGCTGCCGAGGCTGCAGCGCTTTGACCCGAGCCTGATGCTAACCCTGTTGGGCATGATCCTGCTGTGCTGGGTCATCAACGCCATTCGCCTGCGCCTGTTGCTCGGCCAGCATGGTGCAAGGCTTGGGCGCATGCGCAGCCTGGGCGTGGTGATGGCCACCGAGTTCGCCATCTGCACCACCCCCGGCGGCAGTGGCGGGCCGCTGACACTGATGGCCCTGCTGGCCCGCGAGCGCATCGGCCCGGCACGCAGCGGCGCCGTGTTTGCCATGGACCAATTGAACGACCTGCTGTTCTTCTTCTGCGCCATGCTGGCGATTGCCGGCTATGCGCTGTTCCACAGCCTGGGGCGCAACCAGGAAGGCATGCTGCTGGGCAGTGCGTTACTGCTGTGCACGGCACTGGCCGGGGTGGTCGGGCTACTGCGCTACCGGCGCACGGTGATGCGCGTCAACGGCAAGCTACTGTGGCGCCTGGGCATCAGCCAGCAACGCCAGCGCCGCTGGGCGCGCAAACTGCTGCACTTCATCGACGCACTGGCGCAGACCTGGCGCTTGCCCAAACGTACGCTGACCCTGGTGTTCACCCTTACCTGCGTGCACTGGAGCCTGCGCTACAGCGTGCTGTACCTGGTATTGAGAGGGTTGGGGGTGGACCTGGCATGGATCCCAAGCTTTCTGGTGCAAATGCTGTCGCTCAGTGCCGGCCAGTTCAGCCTGCTACCGGGCGGCGCCGGTGCTGCCGAGCTGACTTCGGCCAGCCTGCTGACGCCATTGGTGGGCAGTTCGACCGCGGCTGCGGCGATCCTGATATGGCGGGCGGTTACTTACTACTTTTATTTGCTGGCGGGTGGGCCGGTGTTTGTGTGCCTGCTGGCGCGTCCTTTGCTGGAGCGCTGGCGGCGGCAGGCGGGTTGAGTTGCTGCCAGAGTTCGGCGGCGCCAGGGAAGTCGGTGCCGTCGGTGTCATCCAGGGCTTCAGGGTCGTAGCGGGCCAGGCAACCTTCGCCCAGGGTGGGTGGGGGGGAAGCGGTGGGTTGGTTGCGCTGTTTGGCCATCGGTTTTCCTTTCAAGATTGCCGGGGGCGCGTTGCGCCCCATCGCGACACAAGGCCGCTCCTACACAAAGCACGGCGTACACCTTGTAGGAGCGGCCTTGCCGGGGCGCCGGACCGGTCGGATGGGCTGCGAAGCAGCCCCAAAATCTCACAGGCAACCCGACTGTATCAGTCAAACACCACAGTCTTGTTGCCATGCACAAGAACGCGGTCTTCCAGGTGATAGCGCAGGCCACGGGCCAGCACCATCTTCTCCACGTCACGACCAAAGCGAACCATGTCTTCGATGCTGTCGGCATGGCTGACACGCACCACGTCCTGCTCGATGATCGGGCCGGCGTCCAGCTCTTCAGTAACGTAGTGGCAAGTTGCGCCGATCAGCTTCACACCCCGCAGGGCAGCCTGGTGGTACGGCTTGGCACCCACGAACGATGGCAGGAAGCTGTGGTGGATGTTGATCACCTTCTCGGCATAGTCCCGGCACAGTTGTGGCGGCAGGATTTGCATGTAGCGGGCCAGCACCACCACGTCGGCGGCGTGCTCCTGCACCAGGCGCGACACTTCGGCAAAGGCCGGGGCCTTGTCCTTGGGGTCGACCGGCACATGGAAGAACGGAATACCGTGCCACTCGACCATGCTGCGCAGGTCGTTGTGGTTGGAAACCACGCAAGGGATCTCGCAGTCCAGCTCATCGGTGTGCCAGCGGTGCAGCAGGTCGGCCAGGCAATGCGACTCACGGCTGGCCATCAGCACCACGCGCTTTTTCTGCGCCGAGTCGGTAACGCGCCAGGTCATGGAAAACTCTTCGGCGATCGGCGCAAACGCCTCACGGAAGGCCTCGATACCAAACGGCAGCGATTCAGCGCGGATTTCATGACGCATGAAGAACCAACCACTCTGCTCATCCGAGTGGTGGCTGGCTTCGTTGATCCAGCCATTGTACAAGGCCAGGAAATTACTGACTTTCGCCACGATGCCAACACGGTCGGGGCAGGCGATCACCAGACGATAGGTGCGCATGAATGAGACTCCAGAACTTCGCAAAGGCGCTCATTCTAGCGGCCCGCCAGGAAAAACGCAGTATTGATCGCTGCCGCCATGGCCTGTGTAGGTCACCTTGCACTGCGTGCGCACTCTCTGACAGACATGACGAAATGCAGGGTTAAATGTAAATTTTTGTTCACGTAGAGAAATATTGTCACAGCTTAATTAACAGTTAACTGCCCAATAATATGTTTACTTGCGAGTATCGCCTGTCTATTATTGCCCCACACATTTCTGAACACGCATTAAGGAACACTCCATGTCCCTGATCAACGAGTACCGCGCCACCGAAGAGGCCATCAAGGAACTTCAAGCTCGCCTGGCCAACCTGTCGCAGGATGACAAACTGAAGAAAGAACTGGAGTTCGAAGGCAAACTGCGCACGCTGATGGGCGAGTACTCCAAATCGCTGCGCGACGTGATTGCCCTGCTCGACCCTGAGTCGAAACTGAGCAAGGCACCTCGTGGTGCGGTCAAGACTGTTGCCACCAAGCGTGCGCGCAAGGTCAAGCAATACAAGAACCCGCACAATGGTGAAGTGATCGAAACCAAAGGCGGCAACCACAAGACCCTGAAAGAGTGGAAAGCCACTTGGGGCGGCGACGTGGTTGAAAGCTGGGCTACCCTGCTGGACTGATTGTCCGCATACGCCTCTTGCTTATCGCAACAAAAACGCCGGCGCATTGCCGGCGTTTTTGTTTGCCCGGTTTTCAGTCAATTGCAAATTGTGTCTGCAATTGCCGGGCATGCAGTTGCCAAGCCTCCAGCACACGCCGGCCCGCCTCGTCGGCGCCCTCCCAGGCTTGCTGGCGCGCCTGCTCGAAGTCGCCCAGCGTATTCGGTGCGCCCCACTGCGGGTCGCTCAGGCGCTGCTGGCAGAAGCCATACCAGCGTTGCCGCTCTTCATGGGTCAAGGTCTCGGGGAAGTTACGCGCCCGATAGCGGAACAACAGTTCGGGCAAGCGCGAGTCATCGAACATCCAGTGCCCACGGCCCAACTGCGCCGGTTCCAGCACACGCACTTGCTCGCATAAGCGCCGGTCACGGTCACCCACAAAACCGTCATACAACTGTTGTTCCGGATCTTCACTCGGGGTGAAGTCTTCCTTGCCGTAGATGTGCTCCAGCTTGTCTTGCCATTGCGCCTGTTGATTGGCCAACTGCTCGCCGCGTAATTGTAACAACGTCAAGTCCAGCCCCAACCGTTGCTGATCGGCCGGGCGCAATACAGAGAGTGGCGCCAGTACCGGGCAACGATTGATCTGCACCAGTTTGAGCGGCACCGGTAATTCGCCTTCGGCCAATTCTTCGTGACGGGTATACAAACGCTGACGCAAAACTTCAGCACTTTCCCGTAGCAATGGTAGGGTTTCCTGATGCAGGTCGCACACAATCAGTGCATTGCGATTACGCGGGTGCCAGGCCAATGGCAATACGACACCCAGGTAATTACGCGCTGCCGAAAAGCGCCCGGATATATGCACCAGTGGCTGCAACAGACGGATCTGCTCCATCACTTTATGCTTGCTGCGCAACTGGAACAGCCAGTCATATAACTTGGGCTGTTTCTGCCGAATCAGACGGGCCAGGGCGATGGTTGCCCGCACGTCGGAAAGCGCTTCGTGGGCATGCCCGTGGTCTATGCCGTTGGCCTTGCTCAACAGCTCCAGGCGCAGGCTGGTGCGCCCGTCCTGCTGTGGCCATTGAATGCCGTCCGGGCGCAGCGCATAGGCCGTGCGCACGATGTCGATCAAATCCCAGCGGCTGTTGCCGCCCTGCCATTCGCGGGCATAGGGGTCGAAAAAGTTGCGGTACAAACTGTAGCGGGTCACTTCATCGTCGAAGCGCAGGGTGTTGTAGCCAGCGCCACAAGTACCCGGCTGCGCCAACTGTGCATGCACCCGGGTCATGAACTCGGCTTCGCACAGGCCCTGCTCGGCCAGCAACTGCGGGGTGATGCCTGTCACCAGGCAGGCAGCAGGGTGCGGCAGGATGTCGTCGGAGGGCCGGCAATAAAGGCTGATCGGCTCGTCGATCTCGTTGAGGTCGAAGTCTGTGCGCACACCGGCCACCTGCAGCGGCCGGTCGCAGCGCGGATTGATGCCGGTGGTTTCGTAGTCGTGCCAGAAAATGCTTGAGGTCACGGGGTCGTCCTGTATCGAGGTCGACCCGATTCTAGCGCGATTCCGGGAAACCAAGGCTCAGACGGAAGCGTTGGCGGGCCGGAAGCTGAAATAGTCGCGCAGCGAGCGGACGAAATCATCGTACTCACGCGGTGCCTGCAATAGCATGAAGCCCGAATCGTAGTGCCCTGGGGTCTGGTCTTCGCGGCACCACAGGCAGCTGGCGGTGAGGTTGACGAACTGGTGCCCGCCGCCGACCAGCGGCATGCGCAGTTGCAGTTCGTAATCGGGCCCGACCAGCACAGGCAGCTGGCTGATGACCATCAAGCCATCCTCGGAGGCATTGCCCAGCTGACCAATCTCCTGACCGGTAAAGCGGTTGAACACCTTGAGGACACAAGGCAACTGATGACGTTCGATATGGCGCTTGTTGAACATGATCGCGAGTGTATTCCGTACCTGGTGCCAGGAATACAAGGTACTGGCGGTTGTTGTAACAGCTGAGTTACAGATTAGCGCAGCGCGCGCAGCAAATCTCGTGAAATAAACCACACCTTGGTGTTAGCGCCAAGGTGCGGTCGTCACCGGGCTGGCCACGGCCGCTTCACCGCCGCGCAAATGGCCAAGTTTTTCCAGGGTCTGCAGGCGCGCCTGGGCACGATAGGCATACTCGTTGCCTGGGTACTGCTGGATCAGGTACCGGTAGGTCTGCGCGGCATCCACGTATAGCGCCTGGCGCTCCAGGCACTGGCCACGCAGCAGCGACACTTCGGGGTGGATGAACGGCCGCGAACGGCTGGTGCGATCGACCTGCGACAGCTCGAGCATGACCCGTGAGCAGTCGCCACGGTCGTAGGCGCGATAGGCATTGTTCAGGTGGTGGTCCATGGACCAGCGGGTACAGCCGACGGCGCTGGCCGCCAGGGCTAAAACGATCAGGGCTCGCATGGGGATCTCCTTTGATGCCTGTGTATCGGCCAAAGCCGATAAATCTTCACACCCTTTTGCAAGGATACCCTGCCCGTTCAAATGCCACCCTGCCTTGGTCGCAGGTAGTGCAACGGAACAATGACTACAGCGAGATTCAGGAGTAGCCTTTCGCTGCGCTTCACTATAGGAGTCTGTGCATGAGCATCCGCCGTACCAAAATCGTCGCCACCCTTGGCCCCGCCAGCAACTCGCCGGAAGTGATCGAACAGCTGATCCTCGCCGGCCTGGACGTGGCACGCCTGAACTTCTCCCACGGCACTCCGGACGAGCACAAGGCCCGCGCGCGCCTGATCCGTGACATCGCCGCCAAGAACGGCCGCCATGTTGCATTGCTGGGCGACCTGCAGGGTCCGAAGATCCGCATCGCCAAGTTCGCCAACAAGCGCATCGAATTGAAGATTGGTGACAAGTTCACCTTCTCCACCGCCCACCCGCTGACCGAAGGCAACCAGGATATCGTCGGTATCGACTACCCCGACCTGGTCAAGGACTGCGGCGTTGGTGACGAACTGCTGCTCGACGATGGCCGCGTGGTCATGCGCGTCGAGACCGCCACCGCAGACGCCCTGCACTGCGTGGTGATCATCGGCGGCCCGCTGTCGGACCACAAAGGCATCAACCGCAAAGGTGGCGGCCTGACCGCACCGGCCCTGACCGAAAAAGACAAGGCCGACATCAAGCTGGCCGCGGAAATGGACCTGGACTACCTGGCTGTTTCGTTCCCGCGTGACGCCAGCGACATGGAATACGCGCGCAAGCTGCGTGACGAAGCCGGCGGCAGCGCCTGGCTGGTAGCCAAGATCGAACGCGCCGAAGCAGTGGCCGACGACGAGACCCTCGACAAGCTGATCCTCGCCTCCGACGCCGTCATGGTTGCCCGTGGTGACCTGGGCGTGGAAATCGGCGACGCCGAGCTGATCGCCATCCAGAAGAAGATCATCCAGCACGCTCGCCGCAACAACAAGGCGGTGATCGTGGCGACCCAGATGATGGAGTCGATGATCCAGAACCCGATGCCGACCCGTGCCGAAGTGTCCGACGTGGCCAACGCCGTGCTCGACAACACCGACGCGGTGATGCTGTCGGCCGAAAGCGCCGCCGGTTCCTACCCGATCGAAGCCGTACAGGCCATGGCCCGTATCTGCTCGGGCGCCGAGAAGCACCCGACCAGCCAGAAGTCCAGCCACCGCCTGCACACCACCTTCGAGCGCTGCGACGAAAGCATCGCCCTGGCGGCCATGTATACCGCCAACCACTTCCCGGGCGTGAAGGCGATCATCGCCCTGACCGAAAGCGGCTACACGCCGCTGATCATGTCGCGCCTGCGTTCGCATGTGCCGATCTTCGCCCTCTCGCCGCACCGCGCCACCCAGGCCCGGGCCAACATGTTCCGTGGCGTCTACCCGATTGCCTTCGACCCGGCTTCGCTGCCGGCCGACAAGGTCAGCCAGGCAGCCGTTGACGAGCTGCTCAAGCGCGGCCTGGTGGAGCAAGGTGACTGGGTGATCTTGACCAAGGGTGACAGCTACCACACCATCGGTGGCACCAACGGCATGAAGATCCTGCATGTCGGTGATCCGCTGGTCGGCTGATCTGCTCCAAAGAGGGCCGCTTTGCGGCCCTATCGCGACGCAAGGCCACTCCCACAAAGGTATGTCGTATACCGCCCGATGTAGGAGCGGCCTTGTGTCGCGATTGGAGGGCAAAGCCCTCCCCCGCTTACTCAGACATGTTCAACGAACACATCAGCAAACACCTGCCCCCGCGGCACTCCGGCAATGAACAGCCGCCGGGCAAACCGCTCGACACTCCCCGGCGCCCCGCACAACAACGCTACGGTCTGCCGTGACGAAGGCCGCAACCCGGCCAGCGCTTCATCCATCTGCTCCACCAGCACCAGCTCGACATTCACGCCTGGCAGCTTCAGCAGCGGCTCCGCCAGATAATGCCCGGCCTGACCCCGCGCCACATGCAGCACCCGAATCTCCCCCCGATGCCCCTGCCGCAAGGCCTCGCGCAAGATGCCCCACAATGGTGCCAAGCCGGTACCCGCTGCCAGCAACCACAGCGGCCGCTCCTGCCAGTCCGGGTCGTAATGCAAGGCTCCGCCCCTGAGTTCGCCCAGGCGCAACACATCACCCGGCTGCAAGCTACGGGCCTTGTCACAAAAGGCGCCGGGGCGTTGGCAGTCGATATGAAACTCGAGGAAATCGTCCTCACCCGGCAGGCTTGCCAGCGAATAAGGCCGCGCTAGCGCGCCATTCCACAGCACCACATGCTGCCCCGCCTGATAACGCATCGCCCGCTCGGGCCGCAGCCGCAGGCGCAATACATCGCCGAACCAGTCCAGTGCACCGACCTGGGCCGGCACGCCGTCCTGCTGTGGGTCGAACAGCGCCACGCGCAAATCCTCGACCACCCGGCATTGGCAGGCCAGGCGCCAGCCCTGGGCAAGCTTGTCCAGGGCCAGGGCCTCGGGCAAGGCATCCAGCGGTTGCCCGGCCAGGCAATGCACCAGGCAGGCATGGCAGCTGCCGGCGCGGCAACTGTAGGGCACATTCAGCCCGGCCTCATTCAGGGCATCGAGCAGGTTGCTGCCGGCCGGCACCGCCCAGCGGCGCTCGCCCACGCAAAGTTCGGGCATGTTCAGCTTTCTCTTCCAGCTCTTGATTGTTGGGGGGTGCTTTGCGCCCCAATCGATATTAAGGCCAATCACAAGAGCCAGCAGCAAAAAGGATGCCTGCCCCCAACCGACCATGGTCCAGACCACTCGCAGGTGTTTCACGCGGTGAGGCACGCTATACTGCCGCGCCCTTTTGCGTCGGCCATGCTGCCGGCGCGCCTTTGCAAGGCGTTTCGACATGCTGGTCGGCTCCGTCGAGCGTCTCTATGAATGTTCCCGTCTTTAAGAGGAGCGCGCTGCATGACCGTGATCAAGCAAGACGACCTGATTCAGAGCGTCGCCGACGCCCTGCAATTCATCTCGTACTACCACCCCGTCGATTTCATCCAGGCCATGCACGAGGCCTATCTGCGTGAAGAGTCGCCTGCTGCACGCGATTCCATTGCCCAGATCCTGATCAACTCGCGCATGTGCGCCACCGGCCACCGCCCGATCTGCCAGGACACCGGTATCGTTACCGTGTTCGTGCGCGTGGGCATGGACGTGCGCTGGGACGGCGCCACCCTGAGCGTCGACGACATGATCAACGAAGGTGTGCGTCGCGCCTACAACCTGCCTGAAAACGTCCTGCGCGCTTCGATCCTGGCCGACCCGGCCGGTGCCCGCAAGAACACCAAGGACAACACCCCGGCAGTGATCCACTACTCCATCGTCCCCGGCGACAAGGTCGAGGTCGATGTCGCAGCCAAGGGCGGCGGCTCGGAGAACAAGTCGAAGATGGCCATGCTCAACCCGTCCGACTCGATCGTCGACTGGGTACTGAAGACCGTGCCGACCATGGGCGCTGGCTGGTGCCCGCCTGGCATGCTCGGCATCGGCATCGGCGGTACCGCCGAGAAGGCCGCAGTAATGGCCAAGGAAGTGTTGATGGAATCCATCGACATCCATGAGCTGAAAGCCCGTGGCCCACAGAACCGCCTGGAAGAAATCCGCCTGGAGCTGTTCGACAAGGTCAACCAGCTGGGCATCGGCGCCCAGGGCCTGGGTGGCCTGACCACCGTGCTCGACGTCAAGATCATGGACTACCCGACCCACGCCGCCTCCCTGCCGGTGTGCATGATCCCCAACTGCGCTGCCACCCGCCACGCCCACTTCGTGCTCGATGGTTCCGGCCCGGCCGAGCTGGAAGCACCGTCGCTGGACGCCTACCCGGAAATCGTCTGGGAAGCCGGCCCGAGCGCCCGTCGCGTCAACCTCGACGACATCACCCCGGAAGAAGTCGCCAGCTGGAAGCCGGGCGAAACCATCCTGCTCAACGGCAAGATGCTGACCGGCCGCGATGCCGCGCACAAGCGCATGGTCGAAATGCTCAACCGTGGCGAAGAGCTGCCGGTAGACCTGAAAGGCCGCTTCATCTACTACGTTGGCCCGGTCGACCCGGTTGGTGACGAAGTGGTAGGCCCGGCTGGCCCGACCACCGCTACCCGCATGGACAAGTTCACTCGCCAGATCCTTGAGCAGACTGGCCTGCTGGGCATGATCGGCAAGTCCGAGCGCGGCCCGACCGCCATCGAAGCGATCAAGGACAACAAGGCCGTGTACCTGATGGCCGTTGGTGGCGCTGCCTACCTGGTGGCCCAGGCCATCCGCAAGTCGAAGGTCCTGGCCTTCGCCGAGCTGGGCATGGAAGCGATCTACGAGTTCGAGGTCAAGGACATGCCGGTAACCGTCGCCGTCGACAGCAACGGTGAATCGGTACACATCACTGGCCCTGCCCTGTGGCAGAGCAAGATTGCCGAGAGCCTGGCAGTCGAAGTGAAGTAAACCTGATGTAACAGTGTCGGCCCCTTCGCGGCGGTTCGACGCCTCGATGAGCCCGCTCCCACTTGGGATCGCAATCCTCCAGTGGGAGCGGGTTTACCCGCGAAGAGGCCGAACCTGTTCTACACAATTCTTTCGAACTGCTCCGGCCAGTCCCTGCGGGTAAACACCTGCCCTTCCCGCCTCACCCGCCGCACTTCCTCCAGGTCCACGTCACACACCAGCCACTGGCTAGTGGCAGGGCTCAGTTCCTCACTCAAGGCCACCACCCCATCCCCCGGCATCCCGTGATCCGGTGGCACGAACAACCCTGCCCGCCCCATGTTCTCGTCCAACGCCGGCGACCATGGCGCCAGCCCTACCGTAGGGCTCTGCAATACCGCAATCTGGTTCTCCAGCGCCCGCGCCTGGGCGCCGATACGCACCCGATGGTAGCCCGCCTCGGTATCGGTGCAGCTCGGCGCCAGGATCAGATCGGCACCCGCCTCGGCCAGGCGCCTGGCCAGCATCGGGAACTCGTTGTCGTAGCAGATCAGAATGCCCAGGCGCCCCAGCTCCGTGTCGAACACTTGCAGGCCCTGGCCTGCGGTAATCTCCCACTGCTCGCGCTCGAAACGGGTCATCATCAGCTTGTCCTGGTAGCCCAGCAGGCCCTTGGGGCCGAACAGCCAGGCACGGTTGCGGTACTGCCCATCGCCGTCCAGCACAGGCACGCTACCGGGTTGCAGGTAGATCCCCCAGCGCCTGGCAATGCTCTCGCACAGTGCCTTCCATGGCTCGATCAACGGCTGGATGCCGGCGATCGAAGCCTTCAGGTCACCCCGCTGCTCGGCACTCAACTGGCCGCTGAGCACCAGCCCGGCGTACTCCGGCAGCAACAATAGGCTGGCCCCCGCCTCCACCGCTTCGGCGCACAGGCCCTGCAGGTGGTCGGCGTAGGCATCCCAGGTTTCATGCAGCTCGATGGCGTACTGGCAGGCTGCCAGGCGGATCATATTGGCAGTTCCTTGAGCCAGAACGACATCAGCTTGTCGGAGCTTTGCGCCTCGTCCAGGTCGCGCCAGGCGAAGCTGGTGCGCAGCGACGGGTCATGCAGGAAGCCACGGTTACGCCAGAAGCCGTGCAACGGCTTGTAGTCCGCAGGCCGGCGTGGGTGCACGCCTGGCCGCTCGACCGCGCAAAACGCGCAGTAATCGAACTCGGCCAGTTTGTGCGCGTAGGACTCGCGTTCAATGAAGAAGCGCACGCCCAGGCCCTGGCCGCGGTATTCCGGCAATACCAGCGACTCACCGAAGTAATACACGCTGGCCGGGTCGCGCCCCTGCGCCAGGAACGGCTGCTGGAACTCGGGGGCAGTGTCCACCAGTGGCAGGCCGGTCGAGGCGCCAACTACCTTGCCGTCGTCCAGCGCCAGCACCACCAGGCTGCGCCCGGAGCGGGCATAGCTGGCCAGGTAGTCGGCCTCGTACTCCGGGGTGCCGTCGTAGAGGTAGGGAAACTCGCGGAACACGGTAAGGCGCAGGCGAGCGAGGTCATCGATGTAAGGCGCGATAGCGGCGCCGTGCAACAGGCGTATTTCCATGCTTGGCGGTCGTTTTGTCGATGTGGATGACGCGCTCGGCTAAGCCGGGCTTGAGGGGAAACCCTATCATCCGAGGCAACGACCCGCCTTTTCCCTACACGACAGGTATTGTTCCATGACCGCTACCGAACTGGTAAATGCTTACTACGCCGCCTTCAACGCCGGTGACATGCCAGGCTTTCTGGCGCTGCTCAGCGAGGACGTGATCCACGACATCAACCAGGGTGAGCGGCAAATGGGCAAGGCCAGGTTCGCAGCGTTCATGGACAAGATGAACCGCTGCTACCGCGAGCGCCTGGCCGATATCGTGGTGATGCAAAACGCCGATGGCAGCCGCGCGGCGGCGGAATTTACCGTGCATGGGCAGTATCTGGCCGATGACGAAGGGTTGCCGGCGGCCAATGGGCAGACCTACGTGCTACCGGCGGGGGCGTTCTTCTACATCCACTGCGGCAAGATTGCCCGGGTGACCAACTACTACAACCTCAATGACTGGGTTGAGCAGGTGGGTTAAGCCTGGTTGCGCTGTATTGCCTGCAAAGGCCCTTTCGCGGGTAAACCCGCTCCCATAGGGATTGCACAGGTTTTGGAATTTGTGGTGATCCTGTGGGAGCGGGTTCACCCGCGAAGAGGGCCGGTCAGGCAATACGGGTACCCAGCACCTTGAGGAAGGCTGCCAGCCACGCCGGGTGCGCTGGCCACGCGGGCGCGGTCACCAGGTTGCCATCCACATGCGCCTGGTCCACTGCGATATCGATGAACTTGCCACCCGCCAGGCGCACTTCCGGCGCACACGCCGGGTATGCGCTGCATTCGCGCCCTTCCAGCACGCCAGCCGCCGCCAGCAATTGTGCGCCATGGCACACCGCCGCAATCGGCTTGCCAGCCTGGTCGAACGCCCGCACCAGCTCCAGCACCTTCTCATCCAGGCGCAGGTACTCCGGTGCGCGGCCACCGGGGATCAGCAACGCGTCGTAACTCTCGGGCCGCACCCGAACAAAGTCATAATTCAGGGCAAAGTTATGCCCAGGCTTCTCGCTGTAGGTCTGTTCACCCTCGAAATCATGGATCGCCGTACGCACGGTCTGCCCCGCGACCTTTTCCGGGCACACCGCATGCACCGTATGCCCGACCATGCTCAGCGCCTGGAACGGCACCATCGCCTCGTAATCCTCGACGTAATCGCCGACCAGCATGAGAATTTTCTTCGCCGTCATCGCATCCACTCCTTCCATTGCCTGTGAACAGTCATTGCACGATAGTCGCTATCAGTCGCGGCGGTCGAGCAGGTTGACCACCAGGCGATCGAGCCACCCCCATAGCCGCTGCTTGACCCGCCGCCACAGCGGCCGGGCATGCCAGTGGGCAAGGTCGATTTCCTCGCTGAGGGCGAAGTCGCGCTCGAAACTGGCGACCACTGCAGCCGTCAAAGGCGGGTCCAGCGCCTCGATGTTGGCTTCAAGGTTGAAACGCAGGTTCCAGTGGTCGAAGTTGCACGAACCGACGCTGACCCAGTCGTCGACCACGGCCATCTTCAAGTGCAGGAAGCACGGCTGGTACTCGAAAATGCGCACCCCGGCACGCAACAACCGCGGGTAGTAACGGTGCCCGGCGTAGCGCACCGACGGGTGGTCGGTGCGCGGGCCGGTGAGCAGCAAGCGCACATCCAGGCCCTTGCTGGCGGCGCGGCGCAACGAACGGCGCACGCTCCAGGTCGGCAGAAAATACGGCGTGGCCAGCCACACGCGTTGCTTGCCACTGTTCAGCGCACGCACAAGCGCATGCAAGATGTCCTGATGCTGGCGGGCGTCGGCATAGGCTACCCGGCCCATGCCCTGCCCCTGCGCAGGCACCTTGGGCAGGCGCGGCAGGCCGAAGCCCTCGGCCGGGCGCCAGGCAGTGCGGCGGTTGTTGGCGTGCCACTGGCGGTCGAACAGCAATTGCCAGTCGTTCACCACCGGCCCCTGCATCTGCACCATCACTTCGTGCCATTCACTGGTCGCCTCACCCGGGGTCCAGAACTCGTCGGTAACCCCCGTGCCGCCTACCGCTGCCCAACGTTCATCCACCAGCAGCAGCTTGCGGTGATCGCGGTACAGGTTGCGCAGGCCGCGCTTCCAGCGCAGGCGGTTGTACCAGCGCAGGTACACACCGGCTTCCAGCAGGCGCTGGCGCAGGGCACTGTTGAAAGCCAGCGAGCCGTAGTCGTCGAACAGGCAGCGCACGCGCACGCCACGCCGGGCGGCCTGCTCCAGCGCTTCGACCACCGCCTCGGCGCAAGCACCGGCTTCGACCAGGTACAGCTCCAGGTCGACCTGGAACTCGGCGCGCATGATCGCCATGAGCATGCGCGGAAAGAACTCGGGGCCGTCGATCAGCAGTTCGAACTGGTTGCCATCCCGCCAGGGGAAGACCGGCCCCGGCATGTCAGCGGGCGGTGAAGATCAGCACCGCGCTAACCGGCACCGACGGGTTGATGGACTTCAACTTGGCAAACTTGCGCAGGCTTTCCAGCCCCGGCAGCAAACCGAAATCCCCGGCGCGCAGCACCAATGGCTCGAGGGTCACTACCTGGAAGCGCCGCGCATCCAGGCGGGTGGCCAGCAACAGGGCGTTGTAGCTGTGCGACCTGCCATGCAGGGTGACCGTTAGCGGCAGGCGCAACTCGATCTGCGCACCGTCGGCCAGGTCGTTGATCGGCCGCAGATCGATCTGCGCCTTCACTGTGGCCTCGGCGAAGCGCTCGACCTCGAACAGGTTGTCGCGCATTTGCTCGTCACGCAGCGGAATGCCGCTGCTCACCGAGTCCATCTCGATGCTCAAGCCCGCCACGCCTTTGCGGTCGACCGAGCCATGCAGCACCAGGAAGCGGTGCACTTCGGCGGTTTCACCGTTCTTGCCGGTAATGAACGACAGGCGCGACGATTCGCCATCGAGGTGCCAATTGGCGTGGGCGGGCAGGCACAAAGCCAGCAACAAGGCGGGCAACAGACGGGGCAGCTTGAACATGACAGATCTCGTGAAACCAGGCCGCCAACCTTACCCGCCCGCCTTCACGGCAGCAAGCGGCAGCCCTCGCGCGGGCCTTGCCAGGCAGCCTGGTTGCGCCGGCCCAGGCCTTCGGCGGTGACCTGCCGCTGTGGGCTGTTTTCCTCCAGCCTGCTCAGCGGCAGCCATTGCCTGACGTAGCCCTGGCAGTAGGCCTGCTCGAAGCCCATGACGAAGCGGCACGAGCAGTACTCCTTGGCCGAGTAGGCCGAGAGGATGCCGGGGAAGTCGGCCAGGGCCTGGCGTTCGTGCCAGGCCCAGTACAACAGCCCCAGCAGCACCAGCAACAAGACCCGCTTCATGCGCCCTCCCCGGCCAATGCCGCCAGCACCCGTTTGAGCAGTTCGTCGTGCTGGAAACTGCCGTCGCGGTCATCGGCATAGCGCACGATCACCAGTTTTTGCGCGGGCAGCACGTACAGCGCCTGGCCCCAATGCCCCAAGGCAGCGTAGGTGTCTGCCGGCGCGCTCGGCCAAGGCCGTGCGGCGCCGGCCAGCGGCTGGTTGAGCCACCAATGGCCACCGGGGTTGGCCTCGCCAGGCATGGGTTGGGCCTGGGTAAACGGCGTGCGGTTGAAGGCTACCCAGGCTTCAGGCAGCAGTTGCCGGCCCTGCCAGCGCCCTTCGCGCTGCATCAGCAGGCCGATGCGTGCCAGGTCGCGGGCGCTAAGGTACAGATAGGAGGAGCCCACGTAGGTGCCCGCCCGGTCACGCTCCCACACCGCACTGTCGATACCCAATGGGGTGAACAGCGCGTGCCAGGGGTAATCGGAATACTGCCCGGCACCGAGCATGCCGCGCAGTGCAGCGGCCAGCAGGTTGCTGTCGCCACTGGAATAGCGAAAACGCTGGCCGGGGCTGGCCGCCGTCCCCTGCGCTGCCGTGTAGGCGGCCATGTCCTCGCGGCCACGGGTATACAGCATGGCCACCACCGAGGACTTGAGCGGGGCGTATTCGTAGTCTTCCTGCCAGTCCAGGCCACTGGCCCAGTGCAGCAGGTCGGCCATGCGCACGTCAGGATGGGTATCCATGGGTGGGTAGAAGCGGCTTGCCGCGTCTTGCAACTGGAAGCGGCCTTCGCCCTGGGCTACCCCCAATAGCGTGGCGAGTACGCTCTTGCTTACCGACCAGGTCAGGTGCGCAGTGGCTGCGGTGGTGGGGGCGGCATAGCGCTCGTGGAGGATGCGGCCGTCGCGGATGATCAGCAGGGCGTCGGTGCGGATGCCACTGCGCTCGGGGGTAGTGGGTGTGGGGAAGGCGTAGGCGTCGACTGCTTGCCAGTTGAGGGTGGCCGGGGCGTTGTGCCAGTCGGGATCAGGCCAGTCTTCAGCTTGGACGGTTGTCATGGTCATGCAAAAAAGCAGTAGCAGACTTTTCAGCATCCTGGTTCTGGCTCGCAATTTTTGGGGCTGCTGCGCAGCCCCAGGGTTCATCGGTTAACGCAAACCTATCAGGCGCTCATGACAATCCCGCAGCAGCCCAAGCCTTGTTCAGCCGCTTCTCCCGCGCCGCCGCTGCCAGCGCCATCACCCCCTGGTCGCGCTGCCAGATCTCTGCCCAATGTGCAGGCCCCGCCGCCAGCGCCGCATCAATCTCCCCCCGCAACGCCTGGAACTGCGCAAACAACCCACCCAGCAACAAATGGCAACCCACGCTATCGGCGCACTGCCGGCTGCCCTCGGCACACCCGGCCAACAACCCAAGCAATTGCAGGCGCAAACCCTGCGGCCAGGCGCATTCCTGCCCCACGCCATAAAGCCAGCCGGTCAACGCCGTGAGCACGTACAGGTCCTCCAGCGAGCGGAACGGCTTCACATAGGCATCCCAACCATCGCCGGCCAGCAACTCGCACGCGGCCTGCTCCAGCAGCAAACGGCCATGGCCCACCTCTGGCATCAGCGGCAGGGTCGGCAATGGCTCCAGCGTCACCCCCGGCTCCCCGGGGTAGACCACCGCCAGGTTCAGCTGCGGCGCAGCGCCCGCCGCTTCACTGCGCGCCGCCACCAGTAGCCACTCCGCGTCCAGGCCCGCCGTGACGAAATCCTTGCTGCCCGTCAGCCGCAAGCCGTCCAGACGCGTGCGCATGTCGGCCGGCCGCACACTGCGCCGCTCGGTGGCACACAGGGCGCCGAGGCTGAGCGGCGCGCTGGGCCACAGCACGCGCAAGGCGGCCTGGTAACCCACCAGAAAGGCCAGCCCCGGGGTGGCCATCGCGCGCCCGCCGAGGGCGGCCAGTTCGAACGGGGCAACCGGGCCGAGGCGCTCGAGCAGCGCGGCATAGGTTTCGCCCAGGGTCCCCGCCAGCGCTTGGCGAAGCGGGTCGTTGAGTCGTTGCAACCAGGCCATTGAACAGCTCCTTGCTGAGGCGTTTGGGGAGGGTGTCACGCAAGCATCACCAAATATTCACGGGGGTGACACCCCGTCTACCTAGGCTGACTTTGCACAACAAAGCCGACCGGCCGCAACCCTTCATGGCTGGCTTATGGAGACTCGCAATGACTCGGATCGCTCACTCTGGCGACAACAGCACTGAACGCCGTCTGCAAGCCGAACGCCTGGTCGGCGCCGCGGCCCTGCAAGAGGCCCAGGCCCTGCGCTACAAAGTGTTCAGCGCAGAATTCAAGGCCAAGCTCAAAGGTGCCGAGCACGGCCTGGACATGGACGACTACGACGTGCACTGCCGCCACATTGGCGTTCGTGACCTGAGCACTGGCGAGCTGGTTGCCACCACCCGCCTGCTCGACCACCAGGCCGCCAGCAGCCTGGGCCGCTTCTACAGCGAAGAAGAATTCAGCCTGCATGGCCTGTTGCAGCTGCAAGGCCCGATCCTTGAACTGGGCCGTACTTGCGTAGCCGCCGACTACCGCAACGGCGGCACCATCGCCGTACTCTGGGGCGAGCTGGCCGAGGTCCTCAACGAAGGCGGCTACAGCTACCTGATGGGCTGTGCCAGCATCCCCATGCAGGACGGTGGCGTGCAGGCCCATGCGGTGATGCAGCGCCTGCGCGACCGCTACCTGTGCACCGAGCACTTGCGTGCCGAGCCGAAGAACCCACTGCCAAGCCTGGCCCTGCCCGGCAATGTGATCGCCGAAATGCCACCACTGCTCAAGGCTTACATGCGCCTGGGCGCGAAGATCTGCGGCGAGCCGTGCTGGGACGAGGACTTCCAGGTCGCCGATGTGTTCATCCTGCTCAAGCGCGACGAACTGTGCCCGCGCTACGCCCGCCACTTCAAGGCGGCGGTCTGATGCCGAAGCTGCGGGTAATGGCCCGCCTGACACGACTGCTGCTGGTACTGGCGCTGGGCATGCTGATGGCCAGTGTGATCGCCCTGGGCGAGCGCCTGGGCTTCAAGGCCCCCATCGAACGCCGCCAGCGCTGGACCTGCCTGTTCATGAAACGCATGGTCGCGGCCCTGCCCTTCAACGTGCGGGTGGTGGGCGAGCTGCCGCAGCGGCCGATGCTGTGGGTCAGCAATCATGTTTCCTGGACCGATATCCCCCTGCTCGGCATGCTGCTGCCGCTGTCGTTCCTGTCCAAGGCCGAAGTGCGCCATTGGCCGGTGGCCGGCTGGCTGGCGGAAAAAGCCGGTACGCTGTTCATTCGCCGTGGCGGGGGGGACAGCCAACGCCTGCGTGAGCAGATTGCCGGGCAACTGGGCCTGGCCCGCCCGCTGCTGATCTTCCCCGAAGGCACCACTACCAGCGGGCGCACCCTGCGCACCTTCCACGGCCGCCTGCTGGCAGGCGCCATCGACCGTGGCGTGGCGGTGCAGCCGGTGGCTATCCAGTACTTGCGTGATGGCCAGATCGACCCGATTGCGCCGTTCATCGGTGACGATGACCTGGTATCGCACCTGATGCGCCTGTTTGCCCAGCCGCGGGGCGAGGTGTGCATCCACCTGTTGCCGCCGATTGGTAGCGTGGGCAAGGAGCGTGCGGTGCTGGCGTTGCAGGCGCAGCAGGCTATTCAGCTGGCGTTGTTCGGGGTTGAAGAAGTTGAGCTGGCGCCACGGCGGCAGGCGCGAGCTGCCTGAGCTTATGCACTGCCTGTTCTGGCCCTTTCGCGGGTGAACCCGCTCCCACAGGAATAATGTGATCTCTGTGGGAGCGGGTTTACCCGCGAAGAGGCCGGCCCTGCAAACACAGGACTAACTGTCTGACATCCGCCCCGCCGCCGCAAACGCCTGCAACTGCGGGTAGAACTCACGAAAATCCGCCATCAGCGGTTCATACAACCGCTCCAGCTCGCCCATCACCCCAGCCATCCCCTCCGGCCGCGACAACCTCCGGGCAATGCCGTTGAACACCTGCTCCAGCGTGGCGAAATCGCCATACGCCCCCAACCAGTCATCCGCCGCCATGAACGGCGCAATCCGCGCCAAGCGCCCCGGCAGCTCAGGCTCGGCCAGCAACACCCGATAAAAATCCCCGGTGAACTGCGCCAGCGGCTGCTCGGCATAATCGCGCCAATGCCGGGCCAGGCAATGGTCGAAGAACACGTCCAGCACAATCCCGGCAAAGCGCCGACGCTCGCGTGGAAAGCGCGCCAGCGCCACCAGCACCAGCGGGTGCTGGTCGGTATAACTGTCGATATGCCGGTGCAGCCGAATGGCCGCCTCCAGCGCAGGCGGGAAGCGCCCCTCCAGCGAGCCTTTGACAAAGTCGCCATACAGGCTGCCAAGCAGTTGTTGCGGCGCCGGGCCGCCCAGGTGCAAGTGTGCGAGGTAGTTCATGAGCGCAGTCTAGCACCGCTCGGCCTTATATCGTTATAACGCGATATAGCGATTCGTGCTCAGCTCAGAACCTCTTCATATTTGTATATCGGGATCCAGCGATTTACATTTCGCCCTATCGCGATATACCGCTACAACGAGCCCCAACCCATGCCACTCGATCTCGACGAAATCATAAAAGCGCTGGCCCACCCGGTCAGGCGAGAAATCCTCAGCTGGCTGAAAGACCCGGCAACCCAGTTCCCCGACCAGTACCACAGCACCGAAAACGGTGTGTGTGCCGGGCAGATCGACCAACGCTGCGGCCTGTCGCAGTCGACCGTCTCTGCCCACCTGGCCACCTTGCAGCGCGCCGGGCTGATCAGCAGCCAGAAGATCGGCCAATGGCACTTCTTCAAACGCGACGAAGCCACCATCCAGGCGTTCCTCGAACAACTGCGCCAAGCGCTTTGACCAGCAGGTAACCGTTATGACCACGCTTTTCGATCCGATCACCCTGGGCGACCTGCAACTGCCCAACCGCATCATCATGGCCCCGCTCACCCGCTGCCGCGCCGACGAAGGCCGCGTGCCCAACGCGCTGATGGCCGAGTACTACGTGCAGCGCGCCAGCGCCGGGCTGATCCTCAGCGAGGCGACCTCGGTCAGCGCCATGGGCGTCGGCTACCCGGATACCCCAGGCATCTGGAACGACGAACAAGTGCGTGGCTGGAACAATGTGACCAAGGCCGTGCATGCCGCAGGCGGGCGCATGTTCCTGCAGCTGTGGCATGTTGGCCGTATCTCCCACCCCAGCTACCTGAACGGCGAGTTGCCGGTAGCGCCCAGCGCGATCCAGGCCAAGGGCCATGTGAGCCTGGTGCGCCCGCTCAGTGACTACCCAACCCCGCGCGCGCTGGAGACCGAAGAAATCACCGACATCGTCGAGGCTTACCGTAGTGGTGCGGAAAATGCCAAGGCCGCCGGTTTCGATGGTGTGGAAATCCACGGCGCCAACGGCTACCTGCTCGACCAGTTCCTGCAAAGCAGCACCAACCAGCGCAACGACCGCTACGGCGGCTCGCTGGAAAACCGCGCACGCCTGCTGCTGGAAGTGACCGATGCGGCCATCGAAGTGTGGGGTGCGAACCGTGTAGGCGTGCACCTGGCACCGCGTGCCGACGCCCATGACATGGGTGATGCCGACCGTGCCGAAACCTTTACCTATGTGGCCCGTGAACTGGGCAAGCGAGGTATTGCCTTCATCTGCTCGCGGGAGAAGGAAGCCGACGACAGCATTGGCCCTTTGATCAAGGAGGCGTTCGGTGGCCCGTACATCGTCAATGAGCGCTTCGACAAGGCCAGTGCCAATGTGGCCTTGGCCAGTGGCAAGGCGGATGCGGTGGCGTTCGGCGTACCGTTCATCGCCAACCCCGACCTGCCGGCGCGGCTGGCGGCGGATGCGCCGTTGAACGAGGCGCGGCCTGAGACTTTCTATGGCAAGGGGCCGGTCGGTTACATCGATTATCCGCGGTTGTGACTAAGGGCCATTCGCGGGCACGCCCGCTCCCACAAGTACAGCGACCCGTTTGAAGGCTGTACTTATCCTGTGGGAGCGGGCGTGCCCGCGAAGAAGGCTCAGGTGATCTCAGGGCCGGGCGTTGATCTGCTGTTGCAGGTTCTGGATCTGGCTCTGCAAGGTATTCAGGTTACGAGTCGTCTGCGCGCGGAAGGCGTCGAACTCCTGCACCGAAGCACCACCCGCCGACGAAGCAGCCGGGCGGTTGTCGATCTGGCTCTTGAGCACCAGCATGTCCTGCTCCAGGCCCTGGATGGCCGCGCTGGGGTTACCCTGCTTCTTCAGCGCAGCCACCTCACCACCCAAGCTCTTGAGCTGGCCGTCCAGCTTGGCGCTATCTGCCTGCGCGGCCTTCAGCGCGACAACCTGCTCGTTCAGGCCCTTGAACTGGGCATCCAGCTTGCCACCATCAACCTGGCCCGAACGCAATGCGGCCAGCTCGCTATTCACCAGCTTCAACTGCGCCTGTAGCTGGCCTTGCAGCTCGGTCACGGCTTTTTGCTGTTCACGGGTATCGGCCAATACCTGCTCCAGGCGCTTGCCCAGGTCGCCGGTCTGCCCGGCCACGCCCTTCTGCAACTGGCGAAGCTGCAGCTTCAGCGCCTCACTGTTGGTAGTGGCGCCGGACTCGCTGGCCGCCACCTTGCCGCTGATCGCCTGCAGGCGCCCGGCCGCTTCTTCACTGATGCGGGCAAAGCTTTCCTGGGTCGCCACCAGTTGCTGCTCCATCAGCGAAATCTGCTGGAAGCTCCACCAGCCCAGCCCAGCCAGCGCGATGAACGAGGCCCCGAGCAATGCCCACAGCGGTGCCGTGCTGGCGCCGCGGGCGGCTTTCTGGCGGCTGCGCACCACGTGCGCCGGCATCAGCTCGTCATCATCGACAGTGCCGGCCCGCAAGGTAGGCACGTCATCGTAGTCATCGTGAACATGGTTACGCATGGATACATTCAACCGCGGTAGTCGCAAAGAGGCCCAAGTATAAACCGCAAGCGCGGCGCGTTGATGACGATTGTCAGCCCAGCGCCATCACTGCCCCGGCGGCAGGTGCTTCCACCAGGCACAGAATTCATCCAGCGCCGTCCACAGGCTGACCTTGGGCTGGTAGTCCAGGTACTGCCGGGCGCGGCTGATATCCAGGGTGAAATCACGGCTCATCACCTGCATGCCCAAGCGCGACAGGGTGGGTTGTGGGCGCCCTGGCCAGAGCATGCAGGCCGCCTCGTTCAGCGCGGCCAGGCTGTAGGCCAGGCCGTAGGAGCGGTAGCGGGTAACCTGCGGCAGCTGCATCTGGCGCATCACATAGTTGACCACATCCCACAGCGGCAGCGGCTGGCCGTTGCTGATGTTATAGGCCTGGCCCAGCGCCCGGTCATCGGCGAACAGCGCACTGAGCAACGCCTCGTTGAGGTTGTGCACACTGGTGAAATCGACTTTGTTCAGGCCGTTGCCGATGATCGCCACCCGCCCCTTGCGCTGCATCTGCATCAGCCGCGGGAAAATGCTGGCATCGCCGGCGCCGGTGACGAAGCGCGGGCGCAGCGCCAGCACTTCGAGGCCGAACTCCTGGGCGCCGAACACTTTCTGCTCGGCCAGGTGCTTGGTCTGCCCATAGTGGTCGTGGAAGCGGCGCGGCACCTGGTCTTCACGGATGTCCAGGCGCGAGCGGCCATTGAAGTAGATCGAGGGTGACGACAGGTGCACCAGGCGCCGTACGTGCTCTTTCAGGCAGCCTTCGACCACGTTCTCGGTGACCACCACATTACCTTGGTAGAAGTCCTGGTAACGCCCCCAGTTGCCTACGGCGCCAGCACAGTGCACCACGGCCTCGACGCCCTGGCACAAGCGCCGGGCCAGCTCGGCATCACCCAGGTCGCCGGGGATGAACTGGGCGCCACGCTTGACCAGGTGCTCGACCCCTTCGGCGCGGCGGCCGCTGACCCGCACGTCCAGGCCCTGCTCCAGGGCGAAGCGCGCAAAACGCCCGCCAATGAAGCCACTCGCGCCGGTGACCAGAATTCGCATGTAACACTCCGTCTTGCCAGATTTCAGATGCAACTGACGCCAGCCGGGGCTACAAGGGCACCAGCCATTGCCGTGCCGTGTGCCGCAGGTGGTCAGTCAGTTGCGCGAGCAATTGCCCGCCATTGCGCCAATGATGCCAGTACAACGGCACATCGATGGGGGTATCGCTGCAGATTTCTACCAACTGCCCGCTGGCCAGTTGCTCACGGGCTTGCAGTTCGGGCACCAGGCCCCAGCCCAGGCCGGCCTCGGTCATGCGCAGAAAACCCTCGGACGATGGGCACAGGTGGTGCAGGAAACCGTCCTCGATGCCCAGCGATGCCAGGTAGCGATGCTGCAGGAAGTCGTCCGGGCCGTACACGATCGCCGGAGTACGGGCCAGGCGGTTGGCGACAAAGCCCTGGGGAAAATGCCGTGTCATGAACCCGGGGCTGGCCAACGCCCGGTAGCGCATGGCGCCCAGCGGCAGGCTGCGCGCCCCGGCCACCGGCCGCTCGCTACCACACAGGCAGGCCGCCACCTCGCCCGCACGCATGCGTTTCAAGCCTACTTCCTGGTCCTCCACCACCAGGTCGGTCAGCACGTTCTGCTGCGCGCAGAAGTTGCCCAACGCGCCGGCCCACCACGTGGCCAGGCTATCGGCATTGAGGGCGATGCGCAGGCGCTCTGGCATGCCCTCTTCGTCCAGCGCCGGCACCTGGCGTTGCAGGTCGCGTTCGAGCAGGCGCACCTGCTGCACATGGTTAAGCAACTGGCGGCCGACTTCGGTCGGGCTCGGCGGCGTGGCGCGCACCAGCACCGGTTGGCCAACCCGCGCCTCAAGCAGCTTGATGCGCTGGGAAATGGCCGACTGCGACAAACCCAGTACCTGCGCCGCACGCTCGAAACCGCCCTGTTCGATCACCGCCGCGAGGGCGGCCAGCAGCTTGTAGTCGAACATCGATTTTCCTAATGACAGATCAGCTTTATTTGTTTTTCTTATACAGCGCCGAACACCACAATAGCCAGCATCTTCCCTACCCATTTTTGGAGAGCCCAGCCATGTGGCAAAGCTATCTCAACGGCATGCTGGTGGCCTTCGGCCTGATCATGGCCATCGGCGCGCAGAACGCCTTCGTCCTCGCCCAAAGCCTGCGCCGCGAGCATCACCTGCCGGTGGCGGCGCTGTGCATCGTCTGTGACGCCATCCTGGTGGCCGCCGGGGTGTTCGGCCTGGCCACCGTGCTGGCGCACAACCCGACCTTGCTGGCGGTGGCCCGCTGGGGCGGCGCGGTGTTCCTGATCTGGTACGGCACCAAGGCCTTGCGCAGCGCCTGCTCGAAACAGAGCCTGCAACACCAGCAAGGCCAGGGCGTGCGCTCACGCCGGGCGGTGCTGCTCAGTGCCTTGGCGGTGACGCTGCTGAACCCGCACGTGTACCTCGACACGGTGTTGCTGATCGGCTCGCTGGGCGCCCAGCAGACCGAGCCTGGCGCCTATGTGGCCGGGGCGGCCAGCGCCTCGCTGCTGTGGTTCTCGACCCTGGCGATCGGCGCGGCCTGGCTGGCACCGTGGCTGGCCCGCCCGGCCACCTGGCGCATGCTCGACCTGATGGTGGCGGTGATGATGTTCGCGGTGGCGGCGCAGTTGATCTTCAACTGACCTCAAGGACCTCATCGCCGGCAAGCCAGCTCAGGGATATCACCAGGCCTGAGGTCGGTGATATCCCTGTGGGAGCTGGCTTGCCGGCGATGAGGCCCTTGCAGGCAAAACCCGAGACCACCGGTCGGCACCCGCCAACCGCTCTGGAACCTCTATTCCCTATGTTTGTTGCGTGGTTATGCGCCAAGCCCGGTGCTATGATCCAGCCCTTGCGTCGCAAAGAGTACAAACTCGCCGACGCTCATCGGGCCGCCCGTGATCGGCCTTGCGCAAACCGCAAACAGACCTGAATCAGGAGATCTACCATGGCTTTTGAATTGCCGCCGCTGCCGTACGCCCACGATGCCCTGCAGCCGCACATCTCCAAGGAAACCCTGGAGTATCACCACGACAAGCACCACAACACCTATGTCGTGAACCTGAACAACCTGGTCCCAGGTACCGAATTCGAAGGCAAGACCCTGGAAGAGATCGTCAAGAGCTCTTCGGGTGGCATCTTCAACAACGCCGCTCAAGTCTGGAACCACACCTTCTACTGGAACTGCCTGGCGCCAAACGCCGGTGGCCAGCCGACCGGTGCCCTGGCTGACGCCATCAACGCCGCTTTCGGTTCCTTCGACAAGTTCAAGGAAGAGTTCACCAAGACTTCGGTTGGCACCTTCGGTTCCGGCTGGGGCTGGCTGGTGAAGAAGGCTGACGGTTCCCTGGCCCTGGCCAGCACCATCGGCGCCGGCTGCCCGCTGACCAGCGGCGACACCCCGCTGCTGACCTGCGACGTCTGGGAACACGCCTACTACATCGACTACCGCAACCTGCGTCCGAAGTACGTCGAGGCGTTCTGGAACCTGGTCAACTGGGCCTTCGTTGCCGAACAGTTCGAAGGCAAGACCTTCAAGGCCTGAGTCATTCAGCCTTGAGTAGAAAACCCGGCCATGTGCCGGGTTTTTTTATGCCTCTGCCGGCCTCTTCGCGGGCATGCCCGCTCCCACAGAGTCTGCGTAGCTGGTGAGCGTGATGCTATCCCTGTGGGGGCGGGTTAACCCGCGAAAAGGCCGGTACGGTTTTGCTTGCTCAGCCCGCATAGCACGCTAACATCAAACCACTGGAAGATTGACACAGCGCACTCAAGTTGCGGGGTCAGGCAACCGATACACTACTCATGGTCGACCGATAGTGTATCGTCATCGTTGATGGCAAAATGATGCCATGCGCATGGATTAAGGAAACCCCCATTGAAGCTGGAATTGCGGAACAGCTTGTCGGTCAAGTTGCTCAGGGTCGTGCTGCTGTCGGCGCTGGCAGTCGGCGTCGTGCTCAGCTGTGCGCAAATCGTCTACGACACCTACAAGACCCGCCAGGCCGTTAACAACGACGCCCAGCGCATTCTCGACATGTTCCGTGACCCTTCGACCCAGGCGGTATACAGCCTCGACCGCGAAATGGGCATGCAGGTGATGGAAGGCCTGTTCCAGGACGAATCGGTGCGCATGGCCTCCATCGGCCACCCCAACGAAACCATGCTGGCAGAAAAGTCCCGCCCGCTGCAGGACATGTCCATGCGCTGGCTGACCGATCCGATCCTCGGCCAGGAACGCACCTACACCACCCAACTGGTCGGCCGCGGCCCCTACAGCGAATACTACGGCGACCTCAGCATCACCCTCGACACCTCGTCCTACGGCGAAGACTTCCTGATCAATGCGGTAATCATCTTCATATCTGGCGTGCTACGGGCCTTGGCCATGGGCCTGGTGCTGTACCTGGTCTACCACTGGCTGCTGACCAAACCGCTGTCGAAAATCATCGAGCACCTTACCCAGATCAACCCCGACCGCCCCAGCCAGCACCAGATACCGCTGCTCAAGGGGCACGAGAAGAACGAGCTGGGCCTGTGGGTGAACACTGCCAACCAGTTGCTGGCCTCGATCGAGCGCAACACCCACCTGCGCCACGAGGCCGAAAACAGCCTGCAACGCATGGCCCAGTACGACTTCCTCACCGGCCTGCCCAACCGCCAGCAACTGCAGCAGCAACTGGACAAGATCCTCATCGACGGCGGCCGCCTGCAACACCGTGTGGCGGTGCTGTGCGTGGGCCTGGACGATTTCAAGGGCATCAACGAACAGTTCAGCTACCAGGTTGGTGACCAGCTGCTACTGGCCTTGGCCGACCGCCTGCGCGCCCACAGCGGCCGCCTGGGCGCCCTGGCACGGCTGGGCGGTGACCAGTTCGCCCTGGTGCAGGCCAATATCGAGCAGCCCTACGAAGCGGCCGAGCTGGCACAGAGCATCCTCGACGATCTGGAAGTGCCATTCGACCTCGACCACCACCAGCAGATCCGCCTGCGCGCCACCATCGGCATCACCCTGTTCCCCGAAGACGGTGACAGCACCGAGAAGCTGCTGCAGAAAGCCGAACAGACCATGACCCTGGCCAAGGCCCGTTCGCGCAACCGCTACCAGTTCTACATCGCCAGCGTCGACAGCGAGATGCGCCGTCGCCGCGAGCTGGAAAAGGACCTGCGCGAAGCCCTGCCACGCAACCAGCTGTACCTGGTGTACCAACCACAGATCAGCTACCGCGACCACCGCGTGGTTGGTGTGGAGGCGCTGCTGCGCTGGCAACACCCGGAGCTGGGCATGGTGCCACCCGACCAGTTCATCCCGCTGGCCGAACAGAACGGCAGCATCATCAGCATCGGCGAATGGGTGCTCGACCAGGCCTGCCGGCAACTGCGCGAATGGCACGACCTGGGCTTCAGCGACCTGCGCATGGCGGTCAACCTGTCCACCGTGCAACTGCACCACAACGAGCTGCCGCGGGTGGTCAACAACTTGCTGCAGGCTTACCGCCTGCCGCCGCGCAGCCTGGAACTGGAAGTCACCGAAACCGGCCTGATGGAAGACATCAGCACCGCCGCCCAGCACCTGCTGAGCTTGCGCCGCTCCGGCGCACTGATTGCCATCGACGACTTCGGCACCGGCTACTCGTCGCTCAGCTACCTGAAATCGCTGCCGCTGGACAAGATCAAGATCGACAAGAGCTTCGTCCAGGACCTGCTCGACGACGATGACGACGCCACCATCGTTCGCGCCATCATCCAGCTTGGCAAAAGCCTGGGGATGCAGGTAATCGCCGAAGGCGTGGAAACCGCCGAGCAGGAAACCTACATCGTCGCCCAGGGTTGCCACGAGGGCCAGGGCTACCACTACAGCAAGCCGCTGCCGGCCCGCGAACTGACCCATTTCCTCAAGCAGGCGCAGCGCAACCAGGTTTCGATGCTCTGACCCCGCCTGCCGGTTACAAGCCGTGACCGGCATTTACATGATTTGCGCGCACGCCCCTTTACAGCAAATGCAAATCTTTCGCATGATGTTGCGGTTTCGCGTGCCACGGCGCACGGTCCACCCCTTGGTCCAACCACACGACGCAGGAAAACCAATAATGATTCGAATGCCTCTGGCCTCCGCCAGTCTGCTGGCCATTGCCATCGCTCTCGCCGGTTGCGGTGAAGGCAAGGACGACAAGGCCGCCGCGCCGCAAGCCCAGGCACCTGCTGCCGCCAGCACCACCGCTGCTGCGCCAGGGGCTGTTGACGAAGCCGCCGGCAAAGCCGTGGTCAAGCATTACACCGAGATGGTCTACGCCGTGTACAGCGACTCGCTGAGCACCGCCAAAACCTTGCAGACCGCGGTTGACGCGTTCCTCGCCAAGCCCAACGACGAAACCCTGAAGGCCGCCAAGGAAGCCTGGTTCGCCGCGCGCGTACCGTACCTGCAGAGCGAAGCCTTCCGCTTCGGCAACACCATCATCGACGACTGGGAAGGCCAGGTGAACGCCTGGCCCCTGGACGAAGGCCTGATCGACTACGTCGACAAGAGCTACGAGCACGCCCTGGGCAACCCGGCCGCTGGCGCCAACATCATCGCCAACACCGAGATCCAGGTAGGCGAAGAGAAGGTCGACGTCAAGGACATCACCCCCGAGAAGCTGGCCAGCCTGAACGAGCTGGGCGGTTCCGAGGCTAACGTTGCCACTGGCTACCACGCCATCGAATTCCTGCTCTGGGGCCAGGACCTCAACGGCACCGGCCCAGGCGCCGGCGCCCGTCCGGCTTCCGATTACCTGGAAGGCAAGGGCGCCACCGGCGGCCACAACGAACGTCGCCGTGCCTACCTGAAGGCGGTCACCGACCTGCTGGTCACGGACCTCGAAGAGATGGTCGGCAACTGGGCACCGAACGTCGCCGACAACTACCGCGCCAAGCTGGAAGCCGAGCCGGTCAACGACGGCCTGCGCAAGATGCTGTTCGGAATGGGCAGCCTGTCGCTGGGCGAACTGGCTGGCGAGCGCATGAAGGTTTCGCTGGAAGCCAACTCGCCGGAAGACGAGCAAGACTGCTTCAGCGACAACACCCACTACTCGCACTTCTACGACGCCAAGGGCATCCGCAACGTCTACCTGGGCGAGTACACCCGCCCAGACGGCACCAAGCTGAGCGGCCCGAGCCTGTCGTCGCTGGTAGCCAAGGTCGACCCGGCCGCCGACGCCACCCTCAAGGCCGACCTGGAAGCCACCGAAGCCAAGATCCAGGTGATCGTCGACCACGCCCTCAAAGGCGAGCACTACGACCAGCTGATCGCTGCCGACAATGCTGCAGGCAACCAGATCGTGCGTGACGCCATCGCCTCGCTGGTCAAGCAGACCGGTGCGATCGAGCAAGCCGCGGGCAAGCTGGGCATTGCCAACCTGAACCCGGATACCGCGGATCACGAATTCTGATCCTGCTGTAGCGGTTACGAAAAAGGCGGCCTTCGGGTCGCCTTTTTTTCTTCTGGCCTCTTCGCGGGTAAACCCGCTTCTACAAGGACCGTGCAGGCTTGCAGGAGCGGGTTTACCCGCGAAAGGGCCGGTACTGCACATGAAAATGCTGGCGTTTCACATCCTTTTCACCCAGGTAATTGCAAATTGCTCTTATTCAAAAAACGCTGGCCTGCTAAGCTTGCACGCCGGTTTTCGCCCACGCCCAGGATTCTCGATGTCCTCGTCGCTGTCCCGACTATCCCCTTTGCTACTGACCCTGGCCCTTGCCGCCTGTGACGACGCCCCGCGCTTCACCCAGGCCGAGCCCGGCGAAGCCTTGTCGGCTGGCAAGGCGACCGTGCAACGCAGTGACCGTAATGCCTATTCCCTGCCCTCGGCCAACCTCTCGCCCGAGCGGCGCCTGGACTTCGCCGTGGGCAACAGCTTCTTCCGCAACCCGTGGGTGATAGCTCCGTCCACCACCACCGCGCGTGACGGCCTGGGCCCGCTGTTCAACACCAACGCCTGCCAGAACTGCCACGTGCGCGACGGCCGCGGCCACCCGCCAGCGCCAGGCGACAGCAACGCGGTGGGCATGCTGGTACGCCTGTCGATCCCCGACCAGCCCTACCTGGCCAAGGTGATCGAGCGCCTGGGCGTGGTGCCAGAGCCGGTCTACGGCACCCAATTGCAGGACATGGCCATCCCCGGCGTGACGCCAGAGGGCAAAGTGCGGGTGAGCTACACCAGCGAAACGGTGGCGTTCAAGGATGGCCACCAGGTCGAGCTGCGCAAGCCAGCCCTGCAGATCACCCAGCTCGGCTATGGCGTGATGCACCCCGACACGCGTTTTTCGGCGCGGGTGGCGCCGCCGATGATCGGCCTGGGCTTGCTCGAAGCCATCCCCGAAGCCGACCTGCTGGCCAACGAAGACCCTGACGACCACAACCGCGATGGCATCCGCGGGCGGGCCAACCGGGTGTGGGACGACGCCCAGGGCAAGACCGTGGTCGGCCGCTTTGGCTGGAAGGCCGGGCAGCCCAACGTCAACCAGCAGAACGTGCACGCCTTTGCCGGCGACATGGGCCTGACCAGCACCCTGCAGCCCAACGACGACTGCACCCCGGCGCAAACTGGCTGCCTGGCCTCGCCCAACGGCGACGGTGCCGATGGCGAGAAGGAAGTCAGCGACAACATCTTGCGCCTGGTCACCTTCTACACCCGTAACCTGGGCGTACCGGCCCGCCGGGATGTGGGCTCGCCGCAAGTGCTGGCGGGCAAGAACCTGTTCTACCAGGCCGGCTGCCAGGCCTGCCATACACCGCAGTTCACCACCGCCGCCAATGCCGCCGAACCCGAGCTTGCCAACCAGCTGATCCGCCCCTACAGCGACCTGTTGCTGCATGACATGGGCCCAGGCCTGGCCGACGAGCGCACCGAATTCGCCGCCAATGGCCAGGACTGGCGTACCCCGCCACTGTGGGGCATCGGCCTGAGCGAAACAGTCAGTGGCCACAGCCAGTTCCTGCACGACGGTCGTGCCCGCAACCTGCTCGAAGCCGTGCTCTGGCATGGTGGCGAAGCCGAGGCGGCACGCAATTTCGTGCTCACTTTCAATGCCGAGCAACGCGCCGCGTTGCTGGCGTTCCTGAACTCACTTTAAAACGCGCAAAGGAGCCGGGCATGTTCCGACCCAAACTGTTGTTCACCAGCCTCGCCGCACTCGCCCTCGGTGCCTGCTCGCCGCAGGACCCGCAAGCCGTGACCTCCGCCGCCATTGCCAAGCAGGTGATCCTGCCTACCTACAGCCGCTGGGTAGAAGCCGACCGCGCGCTGGCCGCCAGCGCCCTGGCCTACTGCGACGGCAAGGAAACCCTGGACAAGGCCCGCGCCGACTTCCTCAACGCGCAAAAAGCCTGGGCCGAGCTGCAACCGCTGCTGGTCGGCCCACTGGCCGAAGGCAACCGCGCCTGGCAGGTACAGTTCTGGCCCGACAAGAAGAACCTGGTCGGCCGCCAGGTCGAGCAACTGGTCAACGGCGACAAGCCGCTCGATGCTGCTGCCCTGGGCAAGGCCAGCGTGGTGGTACGCGGCCTCTCCGCCTATGAATACATCCTGTTCGACAGCAAGCCAGACGTCGCCACCGCCGAGCAGAAAGCCCGCTACTGCCCGCTGCTGGTGGCTATCGGTGAGCACCAGAAGGTCCTGGCCGAGGACATCCTCAAGAGCTGGAACAGCACCGACGGCATGCTGTCGCAGATGACCAAGTTCCCCAACCAGCGCTACGCCGATTCCCACGAGGCCATCGCCGACCTGCTGCGCTCCCAGGTCACCGCCCTGGATACCCTGAAGAAAAAGCTGGGTGCGCCGATGGGCCGCCAAAGCAAGGGCATCCCGCAGCCACTGCAGGCCGAAGCCTGGCGCAGCCATTCTTCGCTGAAGAGCCTGGAAGCCACCCTCAAGGCTGCCGAAACAGTCTGGGTCGGGGTCGATAACCAAGGCCTGCGCGGCTTGCTGCCCAGCGATCAGAAAGCGCTGGCGGACAAGATCGACGACGCCTACGCTAGCGCGCTCAAACTGCTGGCCGACAACCAGAAAACCCTGGGTGAGCTGCTGGCCGACGACGCTGGCCAGCAAACCCTCAACCAGCTCTACGACAGCCTCAACGCCGTCCACCGCCTGCACGAAGGCGAGCTGGCCAAGGCGTTGAACATCCAGCTGGGCTTCAATGCCAACGACGGTGACTGATCATGCTGCGACGCCAGGCCCTCAAACTCGGTAGCGTATTGCTCAGCGCCCTCACCCTGGGCGGCTGGAGCCTGTTCCGCAACAAAGGCAGCGAGCCCCTGCTGCTGTCGGCGCGTGACGATGGCGACGGCAAGCACTATGCGGTCGGTTTCCGCCTGGACGGCACCCAGGTGTTCAGCACCCAGGTCGCCCAGCGTTGCCATGCCATCATCCACCACCCCGAGCAGCCAATCGCATTGTTCGTCGCCCGCCGCCCCGGTACCGAAAGCTACCTGGTCGACCTGCGCGACGGGCGCCTGCTGCAAACCGTCACCTCGCAGCCGAACCGGCACTTCTACGGCCATGCGGTGGTGCACAAGGGGGGCGAATGGCTGTACGCCACCGAGAACGACACCACCGACCCAGGGCGTGGCGTGCTCGGGGTTTACCGCTTCGAAGGTGAGCGCCTGGTGCATACCGGCGAGATCCCGACCCATGGCATCGGCCCACACGAAGTGGCCTGGCTGCCCGACGGCGAGACGCTGATCGTGGCTAACGGCGGTATCCGTACCGAGGCCGAGAGCCGGGTCGAGATGAACCTGAATGCCATGGAGCCGAGCCTGGTGCTGATGCAGCGTGACGGCACCCTGCTGAGCAAGGAAACCCTGGCCCAGCAGATGAACAGCGTGCGCCACCTGGCGGTGGGCAGCGATGGCACCATCGCCGCCTGTCAGCAGTTCATGGGCGATGCCGATGAAACCGCCGAGCTGCTGGCGATCAAACGCCCAGGCCAGCCGTTCAAGGCCTTCCCGGTACCGGAGCGGCAACTGCAGGCCATGGCCCAGTACACCGCCAGCGTTGCCATCCACAGCGAGCTGCGGCTGGTGGCGCTGACCGCACCACGTGCCAATCGCCTGTTCGTCTGGGACCTGGACAGCGGCGCGGTGCGCCTGGATGCACCGATGCCCGATTGTGCGGGGGTTGGCGCGGTGAAAGACGGTTTTGTCGTCACCTCCGGGCAGGGCCGCTGCCGGTTCTATGATTGCCGCAAGGCCGAACTGGTCGGGCAACCGATGAACCTGCCGTCCGGGTTCTGGGACAACCACCTGCATCTCGTCTGATTTTTCTGTTGCCTGAACCGGCCCTTTCGCAGCTAAAGCCGCTCCCACAGGGATCGCGTTACCCATTGACTACGCGGTTCCTGTGGGAGCGGCTTTAGCCGCGAAAGGGCCGGCACAGGCATTTCATTCCCCTTCAAAGCAAAAACAGTCAATAATTCCCCCATCCACGTGGGCAGGATTGCCCGTTGTCGTGTCTAAGCGAATAACAACCGAATCCAAGGAACCGGACCTATGCTGCGCCGCCGCATGCTCATCATGTTGGCCGTGGTTCTGCTGATCGTGTTGGCCCTGGGGGGCTACAAGGCCTTCTCGATCTATCAGCAGATCCAGATGTTCAGTGCCCCCAAGCCGCCCATCACCGTGGCGGCGGCCTTGGCCGAACAGCGCCAGTGGCAGGAGCGCCTGCCCGCCGTCGGCAGCCTCAAGGCGCTGCAGGGCGTGGAGCTGAGCCTGGAGGTGGAGGGCATCGTCAAGACCCTGCACTTCGACTCGGGCCAGCGGGTAAAGGCCGGGCAACTGCTGCTGCAACTCAACGACGACCAGGAAACCGCCCTGCTCGGCACCGCCCAGGCCGACCTGGGCCTGGCCAAGGTCGATTTCGGCCGTGGCAGCCAGCTGGTCGGCGACTCGGCCATCTCCCGTGGCGAGTACGACCGCCTCACCGCCCAGTACCGGCGCAACCAGGCCATCGTCGAGCAACTCAAGGCATCGAAGACCAAGAAGAGCATCAGCGCCCCGTTCAGCGGCACCATCGGCATCCGCCAGGTGGACGTTGGCGATTACCTGGCCGCCGGTACGGTCATCGCCACCCTGCAGGACACATCCAGCCTGTACGTCGACTTCAACGTGCCGGAACAGGCCCTGCCGCACCTGAGCCTGGGCCAGCAGGTGCTGGTGCAGGTGGCCGCCTACGCGGGCCAGATCTTCCCCGCCAGCCTCAGCGCCATCAACCCCAAAGTCGAGGAAGCCACACGTAACCTGCTGGTACGCGCGACCATGGCCAACCCGGACGGCAAACTGCTGCCAGGCATGTTCGCCAGCCTGCTGATCCTGCTGCCCAACCCGCAGCCGCAGGTAGTAGTGCCGGAAAGTGCCATCACCTACACCCTGTATGGCAACTCGGTATACGTCGCCACGCCGAAAAAGGACAAGGACGGCAAGCCGGAAAACGACGACAAGGGCCAGCCGCAGCTGGTCGCCGAGCAACGCACCGTGCAGACCGGCGAGCGCCGCGATGGCGTGGTGGTGGTCAGCAAAGGCCTGCAGGCCGGGGAACAGGTGGTCACTGCAGGGCAACTGAAGCTCACCCCCGGCGCCGCGATCCGCATTGGCCAGGACAAAGCCCTCAAGCCCGAACAGGGCTCGGCGGGCAAGGACTGACAGGAGGCAGGCATGGCGTTCACCGACCCGTTCATCCGCCGCCCGGTGCTGGCCAGCGTGGTCAGCCTGCTGATCCTGCTGCTGGGCTTCCAGGCCTGGAGCAAGCTGCAGATCCGCCAGTACCCGCAAATGGAAAACGCCCTGATCACGGTGACCACCGCCTACCCCGGGGCCAACGCCGAAACCATCCAGGGCTACATCACCCAGCCGCTGCAGCAAAGCCTGGCCAGCGCCGAAGGCATCGACTACATGACCTCGGTGAGCCGGCAGAACTTCTCGATCATTTCCATCTATGCGCGCATCGGTGCCGACAGTGACCGGCTGTTCACCGAGCTGCTGGCCAAGGCCAACGAAGTGCGTAACAAGCTGCCCCAGGACGCCGAAGACCCGGTGCTGAGCAAGGAAGCAGCCGATGCCTCGGCGCTGATGTACCTCAGCTTCTACAGCAAGGAGATGAGCAACCCGCAGATCACCGACTACCTGTCGCGGGTGATCCAGCCCAAGCTGGCCACCCTGCCGGGCATGGCCGAGGCGGAAATCCTCGGCAACCAGGTGTTCGCCATGCGTATCTGGATCGACCCGGTGAAACTGGCCGGTTTCGGCCTCTCGGCCACCGACGTGACCAATGCCGTACGCCGCTACAACTTCCTCTCCGCCGCTGGCGAGGTGAAGGGCGAATACGTGGTCACCAGCATCAACGCCAGCACCGAGCTGAAGTCGGCCGAGGCGTTCGCCGCCCTGCCGGTCAAGACCAGCGGCGACAGCCGTGTGCTGCTGGGCGATGTAGCGCGGGTCGAAATGGGCGCGGAAAACTACGACACGGTCAGCTCGTTCGACGGCACCCCGTCGGTATACATCGGCATCAAGGCCACCCCGGCCGCCAACCCGCTGGAAGTCATCAAGGAAGTGCGGCGGATCATGCCCGAGCTGGAAAGCCAGCTACCCTCGGCGCTGAAAGTATCGATCGCCTACGACGCCACGCTGTTCATCCAGGCCTCCATCGACGAGGTGATCAAGACCCTCGGCGAAGCGGTGCTGATCGTTATCGTGGTGGTGTTCCTGTTCCTCGGTGCCCTGCGCTCGGTGCTGATCCCGGTGGTCACCATCCCGCTGTCGATGATCGGCGTGCTGTTCTTCATGCAGATGATGGGCTATTCGCTCAATCTGCTGACCCTGCTGGCCATGGTGCTGGCCATCGGCCTGGTGGTGGACGATGCCATTGTCGTGGTGGAGAACATCCACCGGCACATGGAAGAAGGCAAGTCGCCGTTCGACGCGGCGCTGGAGGGCGCCCGCGAGATCGCCATGCCGGTGGTGTCGATGACCATCACCCTGGCCGCGGTATATGCGCCAATCGGCTTCCTTACCGGGCTCACCGGCGCCTTGTTCAAAGAGTTCGCCCTGACCCTGGCCGGTGCAGTGATCATTTCCGGCATCGTTGCCCTTACCCTGTCACCGATGATGTGCGCCCTGCTGCTGCGCCAGGAACAAAACCCCAGCGGCCTGGCCCACCGCCTCGACTTGCTGTTCGAACGCCTGAAGGTGCGCTACCAGCACCTGCTGCATGCCACCCTCGACAGCCGCCCGGTGGTGCTGGTGTTTGCCGTGATCATCCTGTGCCTGATCCCGGTGCTGCTCAAGTTCACCCAGAACGAACTGGCGCCCAACGAAGACCAGGGTGTGATCTTCATGATGAGCAGCTCACCGCAGACGGCCAACCTTGATTACCTGAACGCCTATACCGACGAGTTCACCCCACTGTTCAAGGCCTTCCCCGAGTACTACTCGTCGTTCCAGATCAACGGCTTCAATGGCGTGCAGACCGGTATCGGCGGCTTCCTGCTCAAGCCCTGGAACGAGCGCGAGCGCACGCAGATGGAGCTGCTACCGCTGGTGCAGGCCAAGCTCGAGGAAATCGGCGGCCTGCAAATCTTCGGCTTCAACCTGCCGTCATTGCCGGGCACTGGCGAGGGCCTGCCGTTCCAGTTCGTGATCAACACCGCTGGCGATTACCCGGCGCTGCTGGATGTAGCCCAGCGCATCAAGGCCCGGGCCCAGGAGTCGGGCAAGTTCGCCTTCCTCGATATCGACCTGGCATTCGACAAGCCCGAGGTGGTGGTGGATATCGACCGGGCCAAGGCGGCGCAGATGGGCGTGTCGATGGACACCCTGGGCGGCACTCTGGCGACCCTGCTGGGCGAGGCGGAAATCAACCGTTTCACCCTGGAAGGCCGCAGCTACAAGGTAATTGCCCAGGTCGAGCGGCCGTACCGTGACAACCCCGGTTGGCTGAACAACTACTACGTGAAGAACGACCAAGGCCAGCTGTTGCCGCTGTCGACACTGATCACCCTCACCGATCGCGCCCGGCCACGCCAGCTCAACCAGTTCCAGCAGCTGAACTCGGCAATCATCCAGGGCGTGCCCATGGTCAGTTTGGGCGAGGCGCTGAAGACCGTGCAGGACATCGCCCGCGAAGAGGCCCCGGAAGGCTTCGCCTTCGACTATGCCGGCGTGGCCCGCCAGTATGTGCAGGAAGGTAGTGCGCTGTGGGTTACCTTCGGTTTGGCGTTGGCGATCATCTTCCTGGTGCTGGCGGCGCAGTTTGAAAGCTTCCGCGACCCGTTGGTGATTCTGGTGACGGTGCCGTTATCGATCTGTGGCGCATTGCTACCGCTGTTCCTCGGCATATCGAGCATGAACATCTACACCCAGGTCGGGCTGGTGACGTTGATCGGGCTGATCAGCAAGCACGGCATCCTGATCGTCGAGTTCGCCAACCAGCTGCGTGAGGAGCGCGGCTTGAGCGTGCGCGAAGCGATAGAGGAAGCGGCGGCAATTCGCCTGCGGCCGGTGCTGATGACCACGGCAGCGATGGTATTTGGCATGGTGCCGCTGATTCTGGCGACCGGGGCCGGGGCGGTCAGCCGCTTCGACATCGGCACGGTGATTGCCACCGGGATGTCGATCGGCACGCTGTTTACCTTGTTTGTGCTGCCGTGTATCTACACCTTGCTGGCGCACAAGGCAGTGGCCAGGGAGACATCGATTGCCTGACCCGGCCTCTTCGCGGGTAAACCCGCTCCCACAGGGATAGTGCTGAACTCAAGTGCTGTGCAGTAACTGTGGGAGCGGGTTCACCCGCGAAGAGGCCCGCAAGGCACATGCAAAAATGCCAGAGGCCCCGCAATAGCGGGGCCTCTGGCATCTCTAGCTCACACCGGGTTCAGCCAAACGGCCGCAATCCCTGGCGCATGCCGAACAGGAACAGCAACAGGTCCTGATCCGGCGCGACCTTGGCATGCTGCTGCAGTTTCACATCCCGCGGCAACACGCACTGGTCAGCCATCTCGGCCTTGCTGAACACTGTCGGCCTCGGCTCTTCCCAGGCAGCCACCGCCACGGTGGTCACCGCCAGGCCAGCTATCAGGAATAAAGCTCGAGCTATTTCTAGTTTCATTACCCTAACCCTTTGACAGCGCTGCCAAACGCCATCTGGTAAAAATAGAGCAGCGTTTGCCACTCCGCATCGTTCAACGACGAATGGCGACGCAGCTGGCGTAGGTCGTTGCCCGCCGCACGCTGGCAGCTGATGCGCCGCCGGCACTTCTCCAGGTCCAGCAATGCCACCTCGACGCGAGCCTGCTCGCCCTCACCGATCACTTTGATGAACACATGCTTGCCATACAGGCAGCCGTGCTGCCAGTGCCCCAGGTGCATACGCGCCAGGTTGTCCGCCAGGTCCTTGAGCATGCGCTCATGCACCACCTGCGGGTAACGCTCACGGGCACCTTCGGCATGCCAGGTGTCGAGTTCGATGAAACCGTCCAGCGCCTCGCTCACCAGCAATGCCCGCCATTGGTGGTCGGCATCGCGCTCGGCACCACAGAAGACGATGCGTGGTACACGCACGCCCAGTTGCTCGAAGCTGTTCAGCGCATCGAGCTCACGCAATACGGTCGGCCGGCCGAAAGGGTGCAGCAGGCTGCGGTAGATATGCCCAACCTGACGCTTGGCATACAGCAGCTTGCCGTTGGCATCGTTGAGGCGTTGCACGCCACTCTCGCCACCACGTCGCTGGTTAGGTTCCTCGACCCACTCGCCCTGCTGGCGCCAGTAAAAATCGAACCGCGACTCCCCTCTCTGGGCTACAGCCATCAAACACTACCCCTTACGCAATACATAGACCCGCCACATGGCATAGAACGGCAGAAAGTCGAGGCGTTCCTGGATTCTGAAGCCGGCGGCTCTGAATTCTTCTTCGACCGTGTCGGCCGGTAACACGAAACGGTTCTGGTAATTGTCCTGTTCAGCCTTGGCACTGCGGCGCTGCTCCAGCTTTTTCCGGCGCCAGGCTTTGAAGTTGCCATCCACCCACAACGACAGGATCACACTATCACGGCTAACCCGCTGGAATTCCGACAGAATTGTCTTTCTGTGCGCGGCTTCGCCGATGTGGTGGAACAGGCGCATGCAGAAAATGCTGTCCACCGAATTGTCTGGCAGGTCGATGGCAAACGCCGATGTTTGCAATGGACGTACCCGGGCTACCACCTCTGGTGGTTGCGCAGTACAGGCGGTCTCGATCATCGCCTCGGAGTTGTCGGCACCAATGATCACCCGGTTTGGCTTTTCTGCCAGCAGCGGCCAGAAGCGGCCAGCCCCGCACGGCAGGTCAAGGACCAAACCAGGTTCGCCGGCCAAGGCCAGGGCGCGACGCGCCAGTTGTTCATCTCGCTTGTGGGAAAGGCGCCGCGCCAGGCCATCCTGATGCTTGAGGAAGTACTCCTTGGCATGCTGTTTGTCGTACTTCTCGGAAAACTCAAGCTTGATGGGGTTACGCATTGGGCATCTCCTGGTCCATTCCTCCCACATTAGGTAGGCAGACGTTGGAAACAGGTCATGCCAATGTGAAAAAAATGTTAAGGAGCAAGTAATGTATTACTACAAATTACTCGGCCAAAGCCCCTGTGCCGCCTTTGACTGCGGTGTTGCTCAGGTTCACCTGGAAACGGCAACCGTGCGGCAAGGTGGATGTCAGGGTGACCTGCCAGCCCTGGTCGTCACATATCCGCTGCACCAGTGACAGGCCCAGGCCCAAGCCCTCGCCGCGCCGCTCATCACCGCGTACGAACGGCCGGAACATCGCCTCGCGCTGCTCTTCAGGGATACCCACGCCGCTGTCCTCAACGCTGAAGCCATTGGGCTCCAGGCTCAGGCGGATATAGCCGCCGTCGGTATAGTGGGCAGCATTGCGCAGCAGGTTGCCCATCACCGACTGCAGGAAAGTGGCGTTGTACAGTACGGGGCTGGCGCTGACCCGGCCGTCGAAATACAGCTTGAGGCCCTTCTGCTCGATGGTGTCACGCCATACACCGACGAGCTCTTCGGCCACTTCACGCAGGGTCGCCCGCGATGCCACCGCGCCCTCGTCGCGCTGCGCCCGCGCCAGCATCAGGAAGGTCTTGACCAGTTCACGCATTTCTTCCGTGGCCCGCGCCACGCGTTCCACCTGGCTGCGCGAGCGGGCATCCAGCGTCGGGTTTTCCATCAGCAGTTCGCACGAGGTGGCCAGCACCATCAAGGGTGTGCGCAGTTCGTGGCTGACGTCACTTGTGAACAGCCGTTCACGGGTCAGCGCGTCGCGCAGACGGCCCAGGGTATCGTCGAAGGCCACCGCCAGCTGGCCGACTTCATCCGCGGCATAATCCGGCGCCAACGGCGGGGCAAGGCCAAGCAGCTGGTCACGGTGCCGCACCTGACGTGCCAGGCGAACCACCGGCGCCATTACCCGGCGCGCCACCAGCCAGCCAAGGATGACCGCCAACACCAGGCTAAGGACGAAGCCCACCACCACCACGGCGAACAGCACGCGCTCACGTTCTTCGAAGTCGCTCTGGTCCTGCAGCAGCACATAACGGCGGCCATCGACGATCTCGACCATGGCGTGGTACGACAGCTGATCGCGGAATACCTCGTGAAAGCCCCGATCGAGGTGGCGCAGGTCCTTGGGCAGCTCAAAGTCGTCACGCCCGCCGCTGAAGTAGAACAGCTGATCGGGGCGTGGCCGATGGCTCCAGTCGCCGACACTGTCCATGCGCAGCAGGCGCTGCAGGTCGCCACCCAATACCGAAGAAATCAGCCGCTCTTCAACCAGGTGCACGGTGGCAACGATGCCGAAGGCAAAGGCCCCGGCCACCAGCGCACTCATCAGGGCAAAGGCGATGATGATGCGCTGTGCAAGGCTTTGCTTAAACTCCATCGCGGCCCTCGGCGAGGCGATAGCCGACGCCATGGACGGTATGTAGCAACGGTTTTTCGAACGGTTTGTCGATCACCTGGCGCAGCTGGTGCACATGGCTGCGCAGGCTGTCGCTGTCGGGGCAATCATCGCCCCACAGGGCTTCTTCAAGCACTTCGCGGCGCAAGACGTGCGGGCTTTTCTGCATCAGCACTGCCAGCAGCTTGAGGCCGACCGGGTTGAGTTTGAGCAAGCGCCCCTGGCGGTTGACCTCGAGGGTGTCGAGGTCATAGCTGAGGTCGGCCACCTGCAGGGTGCGGCGCCCACCACCCTGGGCACGGCGCAGCACCGCTTCGATGCGGGCTGCCAGCTCCGACAGGGCAAAGGGCTTGAGCAGGTAATCGTCGGCACCGGAGCGGAAGCCTTGCAGGCGGTCGTCCAGTTGGTCACGGGCAGTGAGCATGATCACCGGTGTGTCGCGGCGGGCGTCCTCGCGCAAGCGCTTGCACAGGGTGTAGCCGTCGATGCCGGGCAACATGATGTCCAGCACGATCAGGTCGTAATGCTCGGTGGCAGCCAGGTGCAGGCCGGACAGGCCATCCTGGGCACAGTCGACGGTGTAGCCCTTCATGCCCAGGTAATCGGCCAGGTTGGCCAGGATATCGCGGTTGTCTTCAACCAAAAGAATGCGCATCGGGTTCTCCTGTGCGGCGCTTCTCGCTGTGGTGCGCGGCAGGCGCAGCTTAAGGCCTATGCCTGCACGGTGCCAGCCCCAGGGAAAATTCACCGCCCTTGACGGTTTTTTCACTGATCCTTCACGGACACAGGATAGCGGGCGGCCGACAATGCCCGATCTTTTTCGCGCCCTGGAGCCGTCATGCAGCAACCAACCCGCCCTCGCCCGATCAATGTCTGGCTGTACCTGGGGATTCCCCTGGCTACCGCGCTGGCCTTGATCTTGCTGGAGCAGACCTCCGTCGACATGGATATCGCCAACCTGTTCTTCGACCCCGCTGCCGGGCAGTTTATTGGCCGCCACAGTTACCTGCTGGAAAACATTCTGCATGACCGGGTCAAGCAAGTGGTGATCCTGCTGGGAGTGATGTCACTGCTGACCTTTGCCGCAAGCTTCTTCGTGAAACGCCTGTTCGGCTGGCGCCGCGAACTGGGTTGCCTGGTGCTGGCGCTGGGCCTGTCCACGGCGTTTGTCACGCCGCTGAAGAAGGTGACCCAGGTGCAGTGCCCATGGAGCCTGACCCAGTTTGGCGGCACCGAGACCTACAGCAAGCTGCTGGAGCCACGGCCGGCTACCGACAAGCCAGGGCTGTGCTGGCCGGGCGGGCATGCTGCTACCGGGTTCTGCCTGTTCGGCTTGTTCTTCATGCTGCGTGATCGCAAGCCGCGCCTGGCACGGGTGGCATTGGCGGTGGCCTTTGTAGCTGGCTCGGTACTCGGCGTGGGAAGGATGCTGCAGGGGGCGCACTTCTTGTCGCACAACGTGTGGACGGGGGTGTTCTGCTGGTTGATCGGGTTGGGGTCGTATTACCTGGTTCTGTATCGCCGGGGTATGGTCGAAGCGCCAGCCGCTGAGCGCAGCGTCGCCTGAACCAGGGGCCGCTTTACGGCTCAAAAGCCAGTACAGGAAAACGAAAAAGCCCCGGTTCTCGCGAACCGGGGCTTTTGATGGTGCAGGGGGTAAGGCTGGCTTACATCATGCCGCCCATGCCACCCATGCCGCCCATGTCAGGCATGCCAGCAGCTGGCTTGTCTTCTGGCAGGTCGGCAACCATGGCTTCGGTGGTGATCATCAGACCGCCGATCGAAGCAGCAGCTTGCAGCGCCGAACGAGTGACCTTGGCTGGGTCCAGGATACCCATCTCGATCATGTCGCCGTATTCGCCGGTGGCAGCGTTGTAGCCGAAGTTACCCGAACCTTGCTTGACCTTGTCAGCAACAACGCTTGGCTCGTCGCCGGCGTTGGCAGTGATCTGGCGCAGCGGGGCTTCAACAGCGCGACGCAGCAGGGCGATACCGACGTTCTGGTCTTCGTTGTCGCCTTTCAGCTCAGCAATGGCTGCCAGGGCGCGAACCAGGGCCACACCACCGCCAGGCACCACGCCTTCTTCAACGGCTGCACGAGTAGCGTGCAGGGCGTCTTCAACGCGGGCTTTCTTCTCTTTCATTTCAACTTCGGTGCCGGCACCGACCTTGATCACGGCAACACCGCCAGCCAGCTTGGCCAGACGCTCTTGCAGCTTCTCACGGTCGTAGTCCGAGGAAGTTTCTTCGATCTGGGCACGGATCTGTTTAACGCGTGCTTCGATCTCGGTGTCAGCGCCAGCACCATCGATGATGGTGGTGTTTTCCTTGGACAGGATCACGCGCTTGGCGTTACCCAGGTGCTCCAGGGTAGCGGTTTCCAGGGACAGGCCGATTTCTTCGGAGATGACCTGGCCGCCAGTCAGGACAGCGATGTCCTGCAGCATGGCCTTGCGGCGGTCGCCGAAGCCCGGGGCCTTGACCGCAGCAACCTTGACGATGCCGCGCATGTTGTTGACTACCAGGGTAGCCAGCGCTTCGCCTTCAACGTCTTCGGCAACGATCAGCAGTGGGCGGCCGGCCTTGGCAACGGCTTCCAGAACTGGCAGCAGCTCACGGATGTTGGAGATTTTCTTGTCGACCAGCAGCAGCAGCGGGCCTTCCAGCTCGGCAACCATGGTGTCTGGCTTGTTGACGAAGTACGGCGACAGGTAGCCACGGTCGAACTGCATGCCTTCTACAACGGACAGTTCGTTTTCCAGGCCCGAGCCTTCTTCAACGGTGATCACGCCTTCTTTACCGACTTTTTCCATGGCTTCGGCGATGATTTCACCGATGGAGTTGTCGGAGTTGGCGGAGATGGTGCCTACCTGGGCGATGGCCTTGGAGTCGGCGCATGGCTTGGACAGGTTCTTCAGCTCGGCGACGACGGCAGCGGTGGCCTTGTCGATACCGCGCTTCAGGTCCATTGGGTTCATGCCGGCAGCGACGGCTTTCAGGCCTTCGTTGACGATGGCCTGAGCCAGAACGGTAGCGGTGGTGGTGCCGTCACCGGCAGCGTCGTTGGCCTTGGAAGCAACTTCCTTGACCAGCTGGGCGCCCATGTTTTCGAAGGCGTCTTTCAGCTCGATTTCTTTGGCGACGGAAACGCCGTCCTTGGTGATGGTTGGCGCGCCGAAGCTCTTGGCCAGTACCACGTTACGGCCTTTCGGGCCTAGGGTCGCTTTTACCGCGTCAGCCAGAACGTTGACACCAACCAGCATTTTCTTACGAGCGGAATCGCCGAATTTTACGTCTTTAGCAGCCATGATCGTTTAATCCTTGGAATTCTTTGGAGTAACGGGAAGTCGGGGAAATCAGCCTTCGATAACGGCGAGGATTTCGTTCTCGGCCATGACCAGCAGGTCTTCGCCATCGACTTTCACGGTGTTGCTGCCCGAGTAAGGGCCGAAAACCACTTTGTCACCCACTTTCACGGCCAGCGCGCGAACTTCGCCGTTGTCCAGGATGCGACCGGTGCCGACGGCAACGACTTCGCCGCGGTTTGGTTTTTCAGCGGCCGAACCCGGCAGGACGATACCGCCAGCGGTTTTCGATTCTTCTTCGCTGCGACGGATAACGACGCGGTCATGCAGAGGACGAAGCTTCATTGTCGATCTCTCCCAAATTGTGGTTTTCATCGGCCGGTATCGACACCGGCGGGTTGATGCTGTCCGGCGTTGCCGGGAAGTGGCCCGCAATGGGCGAACCACCTGTGTCATGTCTGGCGTTGCCACCAGAAACCTTGCGGTGACCACATACATGAGGCCGCCATATTCAATTACAAGGCTTGTTTCAGAAAATTTTTCATTAGCCGGTGGCGCCCGCAAAAAGCTGGGGCCGCTTCGCCCCCCGATCGCGACTCAAGGCCGCTCCCACAGGGGACGCATACCTCCTATGGGAGCGGCCTTGAGTCGCGAATTGGGGCGCGAAGCGGCCCCCGGATATTACTTGTTACTTGTCGCGGCGCTCGTACTCGCCTTCGATCACGTTCGGGCGATGGCCGCCATCACGCGGCTGTGCCTGGAACGGGCTGTCCTGGAAGGCACGCTGGCGCATGGCCTGGGCCTCGGCACGCTCGCGCATCTTGCGCGCGGCCAGGTGACGGGTGAATGGCAGCAGGCACAGCAGGCCCAACACGTCGCTGATGAAGCCCGGCAGCAGCAACAGGCCACCACCAACGGCCAGCATCATGCCCTGGAACATGTCCTCGGCGGGCAGTTCGCCACGCTGCAGGCTTTCGCGGGCGCGCAGTGCGGTGGCCAGCCCGGCTACACGCATCACCAGCACACCCAGAGCGGAGCCGGCGATGATCAGCAGCAGCGCCGGGAAGAACCCGATGGCCGCGCTGACCTTCACGAAGACGAACAGCTCCAGCACGGGAAACAGTAGAAGCAACAGTAGAAAAGCACGCATCAAAGCATTCCTCGTCGGAAGAGAACCTTCCTGTAAGACCTACAGATGGATGCGTGCGCTCGGTATTTCAACCCTCGACTTCAGCCGCAACCGGCCACTGGTCGGCGCGCGCCAGCAAAACCAGGGCTTCGCGGACTTGTGTCGGCGTGTTGCAAGTGCTTGGGAAAGGTAACCAGTACACCGCCTGGCCAATGCGCAGGTGCATGCCCTCGCTGTCTACCCCGACCATCTGCGCCGGCGCATGGCGTGGCAGGTCGGTCAGCTCCACGTAGTGGGCGATGGCGTTGGCGTGGTCACTGTTCATGTGTTCGACCATGCTTGCCTCGGCCTTGCCGGCGAACGGGTTGGCCTGGGTCACCTGGTCGAGCCAGTGGATCGCGCCGAAGCCGCCGATGTAGCGGTGGCGCACCGGCTGCAGTACCCAGAAGTCGAAGTCGTGCGCCTTGTGGTAGTTGGCAGCGTCCGGGAAGTAGCGGTAGTAGCGTTCGGCGGCAGCCTCGATGGCCGCCTCGTCGACCAGCTTGTGCGCCTCGGCCATCACGGTCAGGCGGCCCACCGCTTGCACATCCTCAGCCTCGCGCTCCCCTACCAGCAGCGAGCACTTGGGGTCTTTCTGCAGGTTGTGGGTGTGCTGGGCGATGCGGCTGATGAGGATCAGCGGGTTGCCATGGGCGTCCAGGCAGTACGGCACGACCGAACCGAACGGGTAGCCAGGCATCGACTTGGAATGGGTCGAGAGCACGCCGCGGTATTCCTTGAGCAGCAGTTCCCGGGCGGGGCGGATGGCGTTGGTACTCACTTGAGGATGGCTCCTGGCGGCGGACTGGATGGGCACAAGATAGCATTATCAGATCCAGTGCCAATGGGGCTGCTGCGCAGCCCTATCGCGACACAAGGCCGCTCCCACATTTGGCCGGCGTACACCGTACCTTTGTGGGAGCGGCCTTGCGTCGCGATAGGGCCGCAAAGGTCTACCAGGTCACGCCAAACCCAGCGGTATAGCGTGTCTTGTCCAGGTCACTCTCACGCGTACCGGTGATGATGTCCTTCTCCGCCTTGAGGTTGAGCGAGGCCCATTCGGTGACCTTGTAGCGCAGGCCAACCTCGGCATCCAGCGCATAGTCGGCCACGCCGCCCAGGGGCTTGGCGAACTCGCCATTGGTGAACAGCTGTACGTTCTTGCCAATCAGGTAGCGGGTGTAGTCCCACTTCACTGCGGCGGAATAGAAGTTGTCCTTGGTGCCGTCCTGGTACTCGAAGTCGGTACGGTTGATCAGCGAACCCAGCGAGAACGCGCCCAACTCGTCATCCCAGAACTGGTAACCCGGGCCGGTACCGACCGTGCGCTGGCGGGCCAGGTCTTCGATGCGGTCGCGCTTGTATTCAGCACGGCCCTGCCAGAACCACTTCTCAGTGATGAAGCGGTCCAGGGCGTACTCGGCATTCCAGTTGTCGGTGGTGGTGACGTCGTCCTTGGTCTCGCGGTTGTATTCGCCTTCGGCGTTGTGCCGCCAGCGACCGTGGCGGGCGCTGGTCTTGAAGCTGACGTCATAGTCGTCGGTGTCGTTCTCGGCGCGTTTGTAGTCCAGGGCCACGTCGACGTTGCCTTTCCACACGAAGTCCTCGACCAGCGGCTTGGGCTTCATGATCTGCTCGATGCTGGCCAGCTCCACGGTCTTGGGCGCCTCGCCGTTGGCCAAGGTCACCTTGCCGGGTTCGGCGGCCTTCAGCGACTTGGCCTTTTCACCCGTATAGGCGTCCTGCTTGACCAGCATCTCCTGGTCACTCTCCAGGGTCTGGACCTGCTTCCAGTCCAGGGCGATGGACCCGCCGTAAGGGGTTTCCAGCAGCAGCTTGCCACCGTCGAAGACTTTGATCTTGCCGCTGAGCCGGTCACCGTTCTTCATCCACACGGTGTCGGCGAACACCGGGGAGGCACACAGGGATGCAGCTAGCAGGCACAACAAGGATCTAAAATACATAAGCAGGCTTTTGTTTGCGGACTACGGGTTCGTTTTGACGAAAAAAGCCGGGCATTATCCAGATACCGACGATTAGAGCAAGGACAGACCCGGTGCATGCCGTTGAGTTCAACTCTCATTTGCCAGACCGCCGGTCCGGTTTCATCTGCAGCCCAAGGGGGGCGTGATGTCTGATGGATATGAGCACGCCCTCGACTCCGCCGAGGGCCGACGAACGGTGCTGTATTCGGTACTCGGCCAGGTGCCGACCGGCAAGGTGGTGAGCTACGGTCAACTGGCCGAGCTGGCAGGGCTTGGGCGTGCAGCGCGCTGGGTCGGGCGTACCCTTGGCCAGTTGCCCGCAGATACCCGCCTGCCCTGGCACCGGGTGCTTGGCGCGGGCGGCCGGTTGAGCCTGGCACTGGGTACCCCGTCGGGGGACGAACAACGGGCGCGGTTACGCGCGGAAGGTGTAAATGTAACCAACAATCGTGTGGATATGACGCGCCATGGCTGGCGCCCAATGGAGCACAGCGGTTAGAGTGCGCGCTTTGTTTTAGCAAACTTGAGGCAGATGTTGGCCCATGCCCCGTAAAACCTGGCGCGCTGCGCTTGCTGCCTATGCCAGCCCGTCAACCTTGGTACTTTTGCTGCTCGGCTTCGCCGCCGGCCTGCCCTACATGCTGGTGTTCTCGACCCTGTCGGTGTGGTTGCGCGAAGCAGGCGTGGCCCGCGAGACCATCGGTTATGCCAGCCTGATCGGCCTGGCTTACGCCTTCAAGTGGGTGTGGTCGCCGCTGCTCGACCAATGGCGCCTGCCGCTGCTCGGCGGCCTTGGGCGTCGGCGTTCGTGGCTGCTGCTGTCGCAGTCGCTGGTGGTGATCGGCCTGGTCGGCATGAGCCTGTGCGACCCGCAACAACACCTTTCATGGCTGATCGCCATGGCGGTGCTGGTAGCGTTCGCCTCGGCCACCCAGGACATCGCCGTCGATGCCTACCGCCTGGAAATCGCCGACGACCAGCGCCAGGCAGCGCTCGCCGCCAGCTACATGGCCGGTTACCGGGTGGCCGCCCTGCTTGCCACAGCCGGCGCACTGTTCTTTGCCGAGTGGTTCGGCTCCACCGGCTTCAGCTACTTGCACAAGGCCTGGGCCGGCACCTACGTCATGTTCGGCGTGATGATGCTGCCCGCGGTGTTCACCACCTTGATCATGCGCGAGCCGCCCGTGCCCATGCGTACACAGCTGTCAGCGGCGCGCTACGGGCTGGTGCACCAGCTGGCCTCGGTGTTCGTGCTGATCATTCTGCTGGTGTCGGTACCGGCCAGCTTCACCCAGATGTTCAACACCGGCTGGTCCACTGTCGTCTCTGGCGATGCCACGCCGCTGGACCTGCTGCTGGAAGACCGCGCCTTCCTGCGCCTGATCCTCTACGTGCTGCTGACCTGGGCGTGCCTGTCGAGCCTGGGGCGTCGCGGCCTGGCCCCGGTGCTGACGCCGGTCAACGACTTCATTGCCCGCTACCGCTGGCAGGCCCTGCTGCTGCTCGGCCTGATCGCCACCTATCGCATGTCTGACACGGTGATGGGCGTGATGGCCAACGTGTTCTACATCGACATGGGCTTTACCAAGGACCAGATTGCCAGCGTCAGCAAGATTTTCGGCCTGATCATGACCCTGGTCGGCGCCGGGGTCGGCGGCCTGCTGATCGTGCGCTTCGGCATCATGCCAATCCTGTTCCTCGGCGGCGCAGCCTCGGCCGGCACCAACATCCTGTTCCTGATGCTGGCCGACATGGGCCCGAACCTGGAAATGCTGGTGGTGACCATCTCGCTGGACAACTTCAGTTCCGGCATGGCCACCTCGGCCTTTGTCGCCTACCTGTCGAGCCTGACCAACCTGAAGTTCTCGGCGACCCAGTACGCGCTGCTCAGTTCGATCATGCTGCTGTTGCCGCGGCTGATCGGCGGGTATTCGGGGGTTATGGTGGAGAAGTTCGGTTACCACGACTTCTTCCTGATTACCGCATTGCTGGGTGTGCCTACGCTGATCCTGATCGCCCTGCAGTGGCGCCAGGAGGCCGGGCGCGGGACCCCGGTGGCAGAGGAAAATTCAGCGGCTGAGCGGCCCTGAAAGATTTGCACCGCCTGCACCGGCCTCTTCGCGGGTTCACCCGCGTAAGGGCCAGTACAGGCGATAAGAAATTACTGGGCGACAGCCCCTTCACCAGGCCGCCCACCCACTACAAACCATAGCGGCCACAGCGCCAAGGCCCCCGCCACACCTGCCGCCAGGGCAAAGTGCAGCAAGCTGGCACCGGCACCAATCATCGCCAGCAGCGCCCCGCCTAGCCCCAGCAAGGCAATGGTGATCATCCCCAGCATGGCCGATACCAGGCCCTTGCTCTGTTCGCTGGAGAACAACGTCATGCGGTACAGCACCGCGTTGGCCACGCCCAACCCCAGCGCATACAGCGACATGCCCGCCACCACGCTGGTCACGCTCGGCCAGTACCAGGTCGCCAGCACCATCAGGCTCAATCCTGCCAGGTACGGCCACAGCGCACCACGCACCAAGGCCGGCAGTGGGTAGCGATCGGCGATGCGGTTGATGATCAGGTTGCCGAGGATCAGCCCGCCGAACACCGGCAGCTGCCACAAGGCATATTCCATGGTGCTCAGCCCCTCATCGTGAATCAGCAGCACCGGCGACAGGCCAATCCAGCCAATCAACGGCAAACCGACCAGGCCCAAGGCAGCGCTGCCAGCGACAAAGCGCCGGTTGGCCAGCAACTGGGCATACCCGGCCAGCAGCGGCAGCAAGTGGATGGGTGTGAACGCCAGGCGCGAGCCGTCACGGCGCTCCACGCCCAGGGTTTCCGGCATCAGGCGGTACAACAGCACCCAGGCCAGCACCGCGCCGATGGCAAAGGCCACGAACAGCCAGCGCCAGTCCAGCCACTGCAGCAGCAAGGTGCCCACCAACGGCCCGAGCAGTGGCGACAACAAGGCGATGTTGGCCAGCAGAGCCATCATGCGCACGGCATCCGCCTCGCTGAAGGCCTCGTTCAAGGCCGGATAGCTGACCGTGACCACAAAGCCCAGGCCAATGCCCTGCAACAGGCGCAGCAGGTTGAACAGGCCGATGTCGTGGACCCAGAAGGTGGCCAGGCAGGCCAGGCCGAAGAACGCGCAGCCGACCAGCAGCAACGGGCGCCGGCCATAACGGTCAGCCAGCGGGCCAATCAGCCATTGCAGTACCACACCACCGAGCAGGTACAGGTTGAGGGCGTGGGGGATGTATTCGGGGCTGGCGTTCAGTTCGCCGACCACCACCGGCATGGCCGGCATGACCGCGTCGCTGGCCAGGTAGGTGAGCAGCTCGAACAGGGCCAGGGTCAGGCCGAACAACAAGGCGCGCAGCGGGGTGATGTACAGCAGTGGTTTCATGATGGCGTATCGGGTGTGGCAGCTGGGGTCAGGCTATATGCCAGAAATGGCGGGATATTGCTGTGAACAAGTGTAAAACCGGGGCCGCTGCGCGCCCCGGTTTTAACGCGGTGTTACTGCGCGGCAGTCTCCTGCACCACACGAATCACCCGCTGCGGAAACGGAATGTCGATCCCTTCGGCCTTCAACCGGTCACGCGCATGCTCGTTGAGCATGAACATCACGTCCCAGTAATCGGACGTCTTGGTCCACAAGCGCAGCGATACAGTGATCGAACTGTCGCCCAGCGTCGACACCACGGCCTGTGGTGCCGGGTCTGGCAGTACGCGCGGGTCCTTGGCCAGTTCCAGCAGCACGTGGCGGGCTTTCTGCAGGTCGGCCTCGTAATCCACACCCACGTCGAACACCACCTTGCGCGTCGGCTGGCGGTTGGTGTTGGTGATAATGCCGTTGGACAGGCTGCCGTTAGGCATGATCACTGTCTTGTTATCACCGGTGCGCAGCACGGTGTGGAAGATCTGGATGCTGTCGACGGTGCCAGCCACGCCCTGCGCTTCGATCCAGTCACCGATGCGGAACGGGCGGAACATCAGGATCAGCACACCACCGGCGAAGTTCGCCAGGCTGCCTTGCAGCGCCAGGCCAATGGCCAGGCCCGCGGCACCGATGGCAGCGACGAACGAAGTGGTCTCGATACCGATCATCGAGGCAACGCTGACAAACAGCAGAATCTTCAGGACGATATTGGCCAGGGTACTGATGAAGCCCTGCAACGCCACATCGGCATTGCGCATGCCCACCAGCTTGCCCAGCCGGGCGCTGATCTTGTTGATGATCCACCAGCCGACCGCCAGGGTCAGCAGTGCCAGCAGCACACGGCTGCCGTATTCCATGATCAAGGGGATCCAGGTCTGCGATTGGCGGACCAGCTGATCGACTTCAGCGTTCAAATCCATATTCATCTCCTGATGCCGAGCGGCAAGTACACGGTAGAACAGGCCGCGCGTGTTTGCGCAGCCCCGGCCCCCATGGACATCATTTGGCCATCGGGGTTCCGGGCGGCACCTGCATCAGTCGCGGAAATTGTTGAACTGCAGCGGCATGTCGAACTCTTTGGTGCGCAGCAGGGCGATGGCTTCCTGCAGGTCGTCACGCTTCTTGCCGGTTACACGTACCTGCTCGCCCTGGATGGCGGCCTGCACTTTCAGCTTGCCATCCTTGATGGTGGCAACGATCTTCTTGGCCAGGTCCTTGTCGATGCCTTCGCGGAACTTGGCTTCCTGCTTCTTTTCCTTGCCCGAAGGATACGGGTCTTTGGTTTCCAGGCACTTCACGTCGATCTTGCGCTTGACCAGCGCCAGGCGCAGGATTTCCAGCATCGCTTCGAGCTGGAACTCTTCCTCGGCGGTGAGCATCACGGTCTGATCCTTGTCCTTGAACTCGAAGGTGCCCTTGCCCTTGAGGTCGTAGCGGCGGTCCAGCTCCTTGATGGCGTTGTCGACCGCGTTCTGCACTTCGTGCTTGTCCAGTTCCGATACTACGTCGAACGAAGGCATGGTTGTTCTCCCAAAATAAAAGCGCGCTCAGGCTGACGATGGAGCGCGCTGGGTTTGACGGTTAAAATGCGGGCTCATTATAACGGGTTGCGAAACGCATATGAGCAGCACCTGGCATATTCTCGGCGCCGGTAGCCTGGGCAGCCTGTGGGCCTGCCGCCTGGCGCGCGCAGGCAAGGCAGTGCGCCTGATCCTGCGTGACGGGCAACGGCTGCAGGCCTACCAGCAGGCCGGTGGCCTGACCCTGGTCGAACAGGACCAGCCCCACCATTACGCCATCCCCGCCGAAACCGCGCAGGCACATGGCCCGATCCACCGCCTGCTGGTGGCCTGCAAGGCCTACGACGCCGCCCCGGCCATTGCCAGCGTGGCGCCTCGGCTGGCCGAAGGCGCCGAAGTGCTGCTGTTGCAGAACGGCCTTGGCAGCCAGGATGAGGTTGCCGAGCTGGTACCGCATGCACGCTGCATCTTCGCCTCCAGTACCGAAGGCGCCTTTCGCGAGGGTGACTGGAAAGTGCGCTTTGCCGGCCATGGCTTCAACTGGCTGGGCGACCCACGCAACCCGACGATCCCGGCCTGGTTCGATGACCTGCACCAGGCCGGCATCCCCGCCGAGTGGACGGTGGACATCCTCACCCGCCTGTGGCGCAAGCTGGCGCTCAATTGCGCCATCAACCCGCTGACCGTACTGCACGACTGCCAGAACGGCGGGCTGCTGGGGCACCTGGCTGAAGTGGAGGCGCTGTGCGCCGAACTGGCCCAGCTGCTGCGCCGCTGCGGCCAGCCGCAAGCAGCGGACGGGCTGGATGAAGAAGTGCAGCGGGTGATCCTCGCCACTGCGGCCAACTACTCTTCCATGCACCAGGATGTGCGTGCAGGCCGGCGCACCGAGGTGCACTACCTGCTTGGCCATGCCTGCCGCGTGGCTGGCCGTCATGGCCTGCAGCTGCAGCAGCTGGAACACCTGCTGCAGCGCCTGGTCGATAACCTGCGCGTGCGCGGCTTGCCCTGCGACTGACGCGGCCCTTACAACCGGATACGGACATTGCCTAGCTCATGACCTTGCGCCAACGCCTGGAAAACCTCCCGGTCGGGCAGAAGCTGCTGGCGGCCCTGCTGGTGTTGCTGGTGACCATCCTGCTGGTCGCCAACCTCACATTCATCAGCGCGGCCTACTGGATCACCCAGGAAAGCATGGCGCCCCAAGCGCTGCAGACCATCGGCCGGCTGGTGGCCAACCCGCAGTTGTCAGCCCGCGCTGGCGACACCCCGGAAACCGCCAGTGCGCTGCTCAAGGAGCTGGACAGCTACACACCGCTGCGCGCCGCCGCCATCTACGGTGGCGACGGCCGCATGCTGGCGCAGTTGCAGCACGGCGAGCCGCTGGCCCTACCCAAGCGTTTTCGCAACATCGACGGCTGGCGCCTGATGGAGTTTCGCAGCACCCAGCTGATCCGCATGCCGCGCGATGCCAACCCGCCGGCGCACCTGCTGCTGGTGGCCAGCAGCGAACTGCCCACAGCCTTTTACACCGGCACCCTCAGCGCCAGCCTGGGCATCCTGGTGTTCAGCATTTTGCTGTGGATCGTCGTCGCCCGACAGATCAAGCGCCTGATCACCCAGCCGATCAACCAGCTTGAAGAACTCAGCCGCCAGGTCACCCGCGAAGAAAGCTATGCCCTGCGCGCCCAGCGCGGCAACGACGACGAAATCGGCAGCCTCGCCGAGGCCTTCAACACCATGCTTTCGCGTATCGAAGCCCGCGAGCAGCAGCTCAAGCGCACCCGCGACGAATTCCAGGATGCCTATGACCAGGCCCAAGGCCTGGCCGAAGAAACCCGCCACACCAACCGCAAGCTAGAACTGGAAGTCCAGGTTCGCAGCAAGATCGAGAAAAAGCTCACCGGCTTCCAGAACTACCTCAACAGCATCATCGACTCCATGCCCTCGGCGCTGATCGCCCTCGACGAACAGCTCTACGTGACCCAATGGAACCACGAAGCCACGGTGCTTTCCGGCACGCCCTTGGACGAAGCGCTGAACCAGCCGATCTTCATCGCCTTCGAGCCGCTCAAGCCGTTTTTGCCACAACTGAAGGAAACCGTGGAAAAACACCGGGTGGCGAAGATCGAGCGGGTCACCTGGCCCAAGGGCGAAGACCTGCGCCACTACGCCCTGACCTTCTACCCGCTGACCGGTGGTGGTGGCCGTGGCGTGGTCATCCGCATCGACGACATCACCCAGCGCCTGTCGCTGGAAGAAATGATGGTGCAGTCGGAAAAAATGCTCTCGGTCGGCGGCCTGGCTGCCGGCATGGCCCACGAAATCAACAACCCGCTGGGCGCCATCCTGCACAACGTGCAAAACATCCGCCGGCGCCTGTCGCCAGACCTGCCGCGCAATCAGGAGCAGGCCGAAGAGCTGGACATCGACCTGCCCACGGTCAACCGCTACCTGGAAAGCCGCGAAGTACCGCAACTGCTCGATGGCATCCAGCAGGCCGGTGCCCGGGCGGCGAAAATCGTCACCCACATGCTCAGTTTCAGCCGCCGCAGCAACCGCCAGCTGGTGCCCTGTGACCTGCCGGCACTGATCGACCAGGCAGTGGAAATTGCCGGCAACGACTTCGACCTGGCCATCGGCTTCGACTTCAAGGGCCAGGCCATCGTGCGCCAGTTCGACCCCCTGCTGGGGCAAGTGCCCTGTACTGCCAACGAACTGGAACAGGTGTTGCTCAACCTGCTGAAAAACGCGGCCCAAGCCATCCACCTGCGGCAACAGCCCAGCGAGCCCGGGCGTATCACCCTGCGCACCCGGCTGAATCCGCCATGGGCGGAAATCCAGGTCGAGGACAACGGCGTCGGCATGCCTGAGGGGGTGCGCAAGCGCACCTTCGAGCCGTTCTTCACCACCAAGGAAATCGGCCAGGGCACCGGGCTGGGCCTGTCGGTCTCGTACTTCATCATCACCAACAACCACAAGGGGCAGATGGAAGTGCAGTCCGCGCCCGGCCAGGGCACCTGCTTCACCCTGCGCCTGCCCCTCGGCCAGCCGGCACCGACGGCGCCGACAGAAATGGAGAAATAACATGGGCTACCGCCTGTCGAAGATCTACACCCGCACCGGCGACAAGGGCGAAACCGGCCTGGGCGACGGGCGCCGGGTACCCAAGGACCACCCACGGGTCGAAGCAATTGGCGAGGTAGACAGCCTGAACAGCCAGTTGGGCTTGCTGCTGGCGGGGCTGGCCGAACAAGGCCTGGAGGAAGTGAGCACGGTGTTGGCACCCTGTCAGCACCGCCTGTTCGACCTGGGTGGCGAGCTGGCGATGCCCAGCTACCAGGCGCTGAACCTGGCGGAGGTGGAGCGCCTGGAGGCAGCCATCGATGTGTGGAACGAGGAGCTGGGGCCGTTGAAGAACTTCATTCTGCCCAGTGGGTCGATGCTAGTGGCGCAGGCGCATGTATGCCGCAGCCTGGCGCGTAGTGCCGAGCGGCGGTGTCAGCAGTTGAATGCGGTGGAGCCGCTGGAGGGGGTTGGCTTGGCGTACATCAACCGGCTTTCCGATCTGCTGTTTGTGGCGGCGCGGATCATTGGGCGGCGGCAAGGAGTGGCTGAGGTTTTGTGGCAGCCTGCTGATAAGCCTAAGGGCTGATAATTTTGGGGCTGCTTTGCAGCCCCAATTAAAGCCGACTCAAATCTCAGGCCAGAACGCGCGGATCCCGGCCACACCCTGCGCCCCGGCATCCCAGGCCTGCACGCGCTCACTCGGCCCTACTCCACCCAGCAGATAAACCGGCTTGTTGAACCCGGCAATCAAACGCTGTGCTTCATCCCAGCCCAGCGGCACCGCGTCGGGATGGGTCTGGGTAGCCTGCACCGGTGACAGCGTGACAAAGTCCACGTCCATCTGCTCGGCCAACGCCAGCTCCTCGGCACTATGGCAGGACGCCGCCAGCCAGCGCTCCTTGGGGAACGGCCGCCCTCTGGCCGCGTACTTGCGCAGTTGCGCAGCCGTCAGGTGCCAGCCGGCGGACGGGAAATCACCCAGCCATTCCAGCGGCCCCTTGAGCATCAGCTGCGCCTTGCCCGCACACAGCCCGACCGCATCCACTGCCACATCGCGATACTTGGGGTCGTACATATCCGGGGCACGCAACTGGATCAGGCGTATGCCGCTGGCCACCGCCTTCTGGATACCCTTGAGCATCTGCGGCACTTCCAGGCCATCCGGGGTGATCAGGTACTGGTCCGGCAGGCGCGCGGCAGCCACGATCGGCTTGTTGGCCTCGGGGAATTCATATTGCGGCAAATCGCGCGGTGCCACCCATTCCAACGGCTGGCCTTCGGCGCCATGCGGCTCGCCGGTGAACGTGTCTACTTCGCGCACGTCCAGCAGCACCTGCTTGTCCGGGTAGTCGTGGCTGACCTTGATCAGCGCACGCGAACGACTCACCTCGATGCCCAGCTCTTCCCGCAGTTCACGGGCCAGCGCCGCTTCGACGCTTTCGCCCTCTTCCACCTTGCCACCAGGGAACTCCCACAGGCCGCCTTGGTGCTGGGTATCGGCACGCCGTGCGATCAGAATGCGCCCATCAGTACCACGAATGACCGCGGCGACTACATGAATCCGTTTCACACTTCACGCTCCGCCAGGCCAGCTTGCTGCCAGGCCTTGAAGGCTGGCCACTGGTAAATGGTCTCGATGTACGCAGCCGCCTCGGCCGGAACTTCCACGCGGTAGGTGCGCAGGCGCACGGCCACCGGGGCGAAGAAGGCATCGGCCAGGCTCGGCTTGCCGAACAGGAACGGACCGATGTCCTTGGCCACCAGGCGGCATTCGGACCACAGCGCGATGATACGGTCGATATCGATCTGTACGTCCAGCGGCAGGTTGTCCAGCGCCTGGTCGCGCGACAGGTCGAACGGCATGGCACCGCGCAGGGCGAAGAAGCCGCTGTGCATCTGCGCGCAGGCCGAGCGGGCCTGGGCACGGGCCGCCACGTCGGCAGGCCACAGCTGGGCCTCGGGGTGGCGTTCGTTGAGGTATTCGGCGATTGCCAAAGAATCGGCGATCACACCGTGCTCGGTCTTGAGCAGCGGTACTTTGCCGGTGGCGGAATAAGCGAGGATGCGCTGACGGGTGTCAGGCTGGTTGAGTTTGATCAGCGATTCTTCGTAGGGCACACCGGCCAGTTCGACGGCCAGGGCGCCACGCAGCGACCAGGAGGAATACAGCTTGTCGCCGATGATCAGGTGATAGCTCATGGTTCGGCTCCATCGGTTTGGATTTTTTGGGGCTGCTTTGCAGCCCATCGCGACGCAAGGCCGCTCCTACAGATACAGCGCGAACTCATGTAGGAGCGGCCTTGTGTCGCGATCGGGCCGCACAGCGGCCCCAGTTACATCAGGTACGGTATTCGGCGTTGATCTTCACGTACTCGTGGGACAGGTCGGTAGTCCAGATGGTTTCGCTGCACTGGCCACGGCCCAGCTCGATACGGATGGTGATTTCTTCCTGGGCCATCACTGCCGAACCCTGCGCTTCGGTGTAGCTCGGGCTGCGGCCGCCCTGGCTGGCGATGCAGACGCTGTCCAGGTACACGTCAATCAGGCTCACATCCAGCTCTGGCACGCCGGCACGGCCAACAGCAGCCAGGATACGGCCCCAGTTAGGGTCGGAGGCGAACAGTGCGGTCTTGATCAGTGGCGAGTGGGCCACAGCGTAACCGACGTCCAGGCATTCCTGGTGGTTGCCACCACCGTTGACCTGCACGGTAACGAACTTGGTCGCGCCTTCGCCGTCACGGACGATGGCCTGGGCCACTTCCATGCACACTTCGAACACGGCCTTTTTCAGCGCTTCGAACAGCGCGCCGCTGGCTTCGGTGACTTCCGGCAGGTTGGCTTTGCCGGTAGCGATCAGCATGCAGCAGTCGTTGGTCGAGGTGTCACCATCGATGGTGATACGGTTGAACGACTTGTTGGCGCCGTCCAGCATCAGGTCCTTGAGCACCGCCGGGGCGACTTTGGCGTCGGTAGCGATGTAACCGAGCATGGTGGCCATGTTCGGGCGGATCATCCCTGCACCCTTGCTGATGCCGGTGACGGTAACGGTCACGCCATCGTGCTGGAACTGGCGGCTGGCGCCTTTAGGCAGGGTGTCGGTGGTCATGATGCCGGTGGCGGCTTCAGCCCAGTGGTTTTCCGACAGGTTGTCGAGGGCGGCCTGCAGCGCGCCTTCGATCTTCTCGACCGGCAGGGGCTCGCCGATCACACCAGTGGAGAACGGCAGTACCGACTCGGCCGGCACGCCGGCCAGTTCGGCCAGCTTGGCGCAGGTACGCTCGGCGGCAACCAGGCCTGGCGCACCGGTACCGGCGTTGGCGTTACCGGTGTTGGTCAGCAGGTAGCGCACTGTGCCCTGTACACGCTGCTTGGACAGGATCACTGGCGCTGCACAGAAGGCGTTGAGGGTGAACACACCAGCCACGCTGGAGCCTTCGGCACAGCGCATGACCACCACATCCTTGCGCCCCGGGCGCTTGATGCCGGCAGAAGCGATGCCGAGTTCAAAACCCGGAACCGGGTGCAGGGTGGGCAAAGGACCAAGACCAACAGCCATTAGAGCGCTCCTAGAAAATACGGTTGATATCGAAAAGCGGGGCCGCTTCGCGCCCCATCGCGACACAAGGCCGCTCCCACAGGGACTGCGCAGCATTGTGGCTGTGCACTATCCCTGTGGGAGCGGCCTTGTGTCGCGATAGGGCCGCGAAGCGGCCCCATTCAGGTCAGATCACTCGATCTGCCCGTGGCAATGCTTGAACTTCTTGCCCGAACCACACCAGCACGGCTCGTTGCGGCCCAGCTTCTGGTCGTTACGAACCGGCGCGGCGGCGACGGCTACCTCAGCGCCCTCCTCGCTTAGCTGCTCGCTCTCCAGGCCCGGGGCAGCGGCATGCTGGAACTGCATGCGGCTGGCCAGCTCTTCGGCCTCGCGGCGCAGGCGAGCTTCTTCTTCGGCCGGGTCTTCGCGGCGAACCTGAACGTGCGACAGCACGCGGATGGTGTCGCGCTTGATCGACTCGAGCAGCTCCTGGAACAGGCTGAAGGATTCGCGCTTGTACTCCTGCTTCGGGTTCTTCTGCGCATAGCCACGCAGGTGAATACCGTGACGCAGGTGGTCCATGGTCGACAGGTGGTCTTTCCACAGGTCGTCCAGCACGCGCAGCAGGATCTGCTTCTCGAAGGTACGCAGGGCTTCGATACCCGCCTGGTCTTCCTTCTCGGTGTAGGCAGTGGTGATCTCGCTCAGCAGCTTCTCGCGCAGGGTCTCTTCGTAGAGGTGATCGTCCTCGTCGAGCCACTGCTGGATCGGCAGCTTCATGGCGAAATCGCTGGCCAGCGAAGCTTCCAGGCCGGCCACGTCCCACTGCTCTGGCAGCGACTGCGGCGGAATGTGCTGGCTGATGGTAGCGTCCAGCACTTCCTGGCGGAATTCGACGATGGTGTCGCCGATGTTCTCGGCGGCCAACAGGCTGTTGCGCATGTGGTAAATCACTTTGCGCTGCTCGTTGGCCACATCATCGTATTCGAGCAATTGTTTACGGATGTCGAAGTTGCGGCCTTCAACCTTGCGCTGGGCCTTCTCGATAGCGTTGGTGACCATGCGGTGTTCGATGGCCTCGCCCGACTGCATGCCCAGTGCCTTCATGAAGTTCTTCACCCGGTCAGAGGCGAAGATACGCATCAGGCTGTCTTCCAGCGACAGGTAGAAGCGGCTGGAACCCGGGTCACCCTGACGACCGGAACGGCCACGCAGCTGGTTGTCGATACGGCGCGATTCGTGGCGCTCGGAAGCGATTACGTGCAGGCCACCGGCCTCGATCACCTGCTGATGACGCTTCTGCCAGTCGGCCTTGATCTGGGCAATCTGCTCGGCGGTCGGGTTTTCCAGGGCGGCCACTTCGGCTTCCCAGTTACCACCCAACAGGATGTCGGTACCACGGCCAGCCATGTTGGTGGCGATGGTCAGCGCACCCGGGGCACCGGCTTGCGCGATGATCTCGGCTTCCTTCTCGTGGTACTTGGCGTTCAGCACCTTGTGGTCGATACCTTCCTTCTTCAGCAGGTTCGACATGTGCTCGGAGGTTTCGATGGTTGCGGTACCCACCAGGATCGGCCGGCCCTGCTTCATGCTTTCCTTGATGTCGGCGATGATCGCGGCGTATTTCTCGTCGGCGGTCAGGTACACCAGGTCGTTGAAGTCTTTACGCGCCAGAGGTTTGTTCGGCGGAATGACCATCACGTTGAGGGCGTAGATCGACTGGAACTCGAACGCTTCGGTGTCGGCAGTACCGGTCATGCCGGACAGCTTGGTGTAGAGGCGGAAGTAGTTCTGGAAGGTGGTCGAAGCCAGGGTCTGGCTCTCGGCCTGGATGTTCAGGTTTTCTTTCGCCTCGATCGCCTGGTGCAGGCCTTCGGACAGGCGACGGCCTGGCATGGTGCGGCCGGTGTGCTCGTCGATCAGCAGGACCTGGCCGTCCTGGACGATGTACTCGATGTTGCGGTGGAACAGCTTGTGCGCACGCAGGCCTGCGTAGACATGCGTCAGCAAACCCAGGTTGTGCGCGGAGTACAAGCTTTCGCCTTCAGCCAGCAGCCCGGATTGGGTAAGCATTTCTTCGATGAACTGGTGACCGGCTTCATTCAGTTCGACCTGACGGCTCTTCTCGTCAATGGTGAAGTGGCCTTCCTGGGTGACCTGGCCTTCGACCTCTTCGATGTGCTGGGTCAGGCGCGGGATCAGGCGGTTGATCTCAATGTACAGCTTGGAGCTGTCCTCGGCCTGGCCGGAAATGATCAGCGGGGTACGCGCTTCGTCGATGAGGATGGAGTCGACTTCGTCGATCACGGCGAAGTTCAGTTCACGCTGGAACTTCTCTTCCTGGCTGAACGCCATGTTGTCGCGCAGGTAGTCGAAGCCGAATTCGTTGTTGGTGCCGTAGGTGATGTCGGACGCATAGGCGGCACGCTTTTCCTCTGGCGGCTGGAAGGCCGAAACGATGCCCACGGACAGACCGAGGAACTCGTACAGCGGGCGCATCCAGTTGGCGTCGCGGCGGGCCAGGTAGTCGTTGACGGTGACCACGTGCACACCCTTGCCGGACAGTGCGTTGAGGTACACGGCCAGGGTACCGACCAAGGTCTTGCCTTCACCGGTGCGCATTTCTGCGATCATACCCTCGTGCAGGGTCATGCCGCCGATCAACTGCACGTCGAAGTGGCGCATGCCCATTACGCGCTTGCCGGCCTCGCGGGCCACGGCGAAGGCTTCGGGCAGCAATTGGTCCAGTGTCTCGCCTTTGGCCAGGCGCTCCTTGAACTCTGCGGTCTTGCCACGCAGTTGCTCGTCGGAGAGGGCCACCATCTTCTCTTCGAGAGCATTGACGATGTTCACCGTCTTGAGCATGCGTTTGACTTCACGCTCGTTCTTGCTTCCAAAAAGTTTCTTTAACAAAGGCGCAAACATATTGGCAGGATCTTCCACACGTAGGGATGGAGGGCGGCCCCATGAGTCGCCCGTGCAGCCCTAAGGCCGCATGCGAACGAGCATTCTACCCGGAAACGATGGTGAGGAAAGTGGTGGATTTCCACGATGCTTTTACAGCGTTTTGGCGGGGGCTTGTTTTAGATAGGGGCATTTTCCCTGAGTTCAAGGCTTGGCAACATGAAAGGTATCGAGAATTAGTCTTATCTTTAGATGCCTGTGCTGGCCTCTTCGCGGGCACGCCCGCTCCCACAGGATCACTACAGACCCGAATCTTGTAGAATACCTGTGGGAGCGGGCATGCCCGCGAAGAAGCCGGTGCAGGCTATAGAGGTGTTAAACTGCTGGTCTTGTAACCTCATGCATATACCCATGGCCTACAAACCCTCCCCCGCCCAACCACCCTCGGCCCTGCTACGCCAGGTGCGCCCACTGCGCTTGCTGCTGAACCAGGCCGAACGCCTGGAGCATTTGCAGCGCCTACTGGAAAGCCAGCTGCAACCGGCCGCCCGCGAGCACTGCCACGTAGCGTCGTGGCGTGATGGAACCCTGTTGCTGGTGGTGACCGACGGCCACTGGGCAACGCGCCTGCGTTACCAGCAGAAGCGCTTGCTGGCGGCGTTACAGGCCATGGAAGCCTTCGGCAACCTCAGGCGCATCCTGTACAAGGTCCAGCCGCCGCTGGTGCCGGCCAAGCGCAGCGGGCATGCCGCCGAGCTGTCGAACAGCGCCGCCGAAAGCCTGCGCGACACTGCGCAGGGCATCACCGACCCCAGGCTGCGCGCAGCGCTGGAACGGTTGGCCGCCCACGCTCAGGGCAAGCCATAAAAAAGGCCACCCGAAGGTGGCCTTAATGAACTAGAGAGTGTTCGAACTTACACGGCCGCAACAGGGCGCATGTACGAGATCGGTGCCGTGCTGGCATCTTCGAAGGTGACCACTTCCCAGGCATCGGTTTCGGCAATCAGCTTGCGCAGCAGCTGGTTGTTCAGCGCGTGGCCGGACTTGAAGCCCTTGAACTCGCCGATCAGGCTGTTGCCCAGCAGGTAGAGGTCGCCGATGGCATCGAGGATCTTGTGCTTGACGAATTCGTCTTCGTAACGAAGGCCGTCTTCATTGAGCACGCCGTCCTCATCGACCACGATGGCGTTCTCGACACTGCCACCCAGCGCAAGGTTGTGCTTGCGCAGGTACTCGATATCACGCATGAAGCCGAAAGTACGCGCGCGGCTGACTTCCTTCACGAACGAGGTGCTGGAGAAGTCGACGCTGGCGCTCTGGGTCCGGTTGCGAAGCACCGGATGATCGAAGTCGATCTCGAAGCTCACCTTGAAACCGTCGAAAGGCAGGAAAGTGGCGCGCTTGTCGCCCTCTTCCACGGTTACCTCACGCAGGATGCGGATGAACTTCTTGGCTGCGTCCTGTTCTTCCAGGCCGGCAGACTGAATCAGGAATACAAAAGGTCCGGCGCTGCCATCCATGATCGGCACTTCCGAGGCGGAGAGCTCGACGTAGGCGTTATCGATGCCCAGGCCCGCCATGGCGGAGAGCAGGTGCTCGACCGTATCGACCTTGACGTCACCGTTGACCAGCGTCGTCGACATGGTTGTCTCGCCGACGTTGGCCGCACGCGCAGGGATTTCGACCACAGGGTCGAGGTCGGCGCGGCGGAAGACGATGCCGGTGTCAACAGGTGCAGGCTTGAGGGTCAGGTAGACCTTCTCACCGGAGTGCAGACCGACACCTGTGGCACGGATGGTATTCTTCAGGGTGCGTTGTTTAATCATGGCATTGGCCGCTTCAGCGCAAATTGCGAACAGGTATCAACAAAGGCTGGGGATGATAACAGACCCAACCTTTGATGAATACCAATCACCTTTATACCCCTGATAAATTCCATTAATCAGCCTGACGACGCAGGAATGCCGGGATATCGAGGTAGTCCAGGTCATCCTGAGGGTTCAGTTTAGCGGCTGCAGCAGCACCTGCATGGGCCTGGTTGCGCATGACAGTCGGGCGCTCCAGGTCACGGTAGTTGACCGCTGGCTGTTCCTGGCGAACCGGCGCCGGGTTGGACGCTTCGTACACCTGCTGAGCGGTCTGCAGGGTGTTGTCCACCACCTTCACAGGCTTCTCGATGCGCGCGCCCAGACCAGTGGCCACCACGGTAACGTGCAGCTCGTCGCGCATGTCCGGGTCGATCACGGTGCCGACCTTGACCATGGCATGGTCGGAGGCAAAGGCTTCGATGATGCTACCCACGTCGGAGTACTCACCCAGCGACAGGTCCGGGCCTGCGGTGATGTTCACCAGGATGCCGCGGGCGCCCTGCAGGTTGACGTCTTCCAGCAGCGGGTTGCGGATGGCCGCTTCAGTGGCTTCACGCGCACGGTTCGGGCCGCTGGCGCAGCCAGTACCCATCATCGCCATGCCCATTTCGCCCATCACGGTGCGCACGTCGGCGAAGTCGACGTTGATCATGCCAGGGCGCTTGATGATGTCGGAAATACCGCGTACAGCGCCGGCCAGCACGTCGTCGGCCTTGGCGAAGGCGGACAGCAGGCTGGCATCCTTGCCCAGGATGGTCAGCAGCTTTTCGTTGGGGATGGTGATGAGCGAGTCGACGCTCTCAGCCAGCATGCGGATGCCTTCATCGGCGATCTGCATACGTTTGCGGCCTTCGAACGGGAACGGACGGGTCACCACTGCAACAGTGAGGATGCCCATTTCCTTGGCCACTTCGGCGATGATCGGCGCCGCGCCGGTACCAGTACCGCCGCCCATGCCGGTGGTGATGAACACCATGTTGGTGCCCTGCAGCACCTCGGCGATGCGCTCACGGTCCTCCAGTGCGGCCTGACGGCCGACTTCTGGATTGGCACCGGCACCCAGCCCCTTGGTCACGCCGGTACCCAGTTGCAGGATGGTGCGTGCGCCAATGTTTTTCAGCGCCTGAGCATCGGTGTTGGCGCAGATGAACTCGACGCCTTCGATGCTGCTCTTCACCATGTGGTTGACGGCGTTGCCGCCGCCACCGCCAACGCCGATCACCTTGATGACCGGGCTTTGCGGGACGTTGTCTACGAGCTCGAACATTTTCCCTCTCCTTACAGTTCTCTAGTTGTTGCGCCTACCACTACTGCTTTGAAACTTAGAAGTTGCCCTGGACCCACCGCTTGAAGCGTTCAAGCACTGGGGCCTTCGGTTCATCGCCATAGCTGTTGTTGCTGCTGTTGCTGTTACCGGTCAGGACCATGTCCTCGGACTGCTTGAGCAGGCCGTAGGTGAGCAAGCCCACGCCGGTGGAATAGATCGGGTTGCGAACCACGTCGCTCAGCCCCCGAACGCTGTGCGGTACGCCCAGGCGTACCGGCATGTGGAAGATTTCCTCGGCCAGTTCCACGGCGCCTTCCATCTTCGCGGTGCCGCCGGTAAGGACGATGCCGGCTGGCACCAGGTCCTCGTAGCCGCTGCGGCGCAGTTCGGCCTGGATCAGGGTGAAGAGCTCGTCGTAACGCGGCTCCACTACCTCGGCCAGGGCCTGGCGCGAAAGCTCGCGCGGTGGGCGGTCGCCCACGCTCGGCACCTTGATGGTTTCGCCGGCGCCAGCCAGTTTGGCCAGGGCGCAGGCATAGCGGATCTTGATTTCTTCGGCGTACTGGGTGGGGGTACGCAGGGCCATGGCGATGTCGTTGGTCACCTGGTCGCCGGCAATCGGGATCACTGCGGTGTGACGGATCGCGCCCTCGGTGAAGATGGCGATGTCGGTGGTACCGCCACCGATGTCCACCAGGCATACGCCCAGCTCTTTTTCATCGTCGGTCAGCACCGAGTAGGCCGAGGCCAACTGTTCGAGGATGATGTCGTCGATTTCCAGGCCGCAACGGCGTACGCACTTCTCGATGTTCTGCGCCGCGTTGACCGCGCAGGTGACCACGTGGACCTTGGCTTCCAGGCGCACGCCGGACATGCCCAGCGGCTCGCGCACGCCTTCCTGGTTATCGATCACGTAGTCCTGCGGCAGGGTGTGCAGCACGCGCTGGTCGGCCGGAATCGCCACGGCCTGGGCGGCGTCGAGCACACGCTCCAGGTCAGCCAGGCTGACCTCGCGGTCGCGGATGGCGACGATGCCGTGGGAGTTAAGGCTGCGGATGTGATTGCCGGCCACGCCAACAAAGGCCGAGTGAATGCGGCAGCCGGCCATCAGCTGCGCTTCTTCAACGGCGCGCTGGATCGACTGCACGGTGGACTCGATGTTCACCACCACGCCTTTTTTCAGGCCGCGGGACGGATGGGTACCGATCCCGACGATTTCCAGGGTGCCGTCTTCGCCCACTTCGCCGACCAGCGCCACCACCTTGGAGGTGCCAATGTCCAGCCCGACGATCATTTTGCCGCTATGCGCGTTTGCCATGGTCCTGCCTCTCTCTAATTCTTCGCAACGGCGGGTTGGGCCGTCGTCGGTGCAATCGGTTCCCGCCAACCAACGGCAAGTCCGTTGGAATAACGCAGATCAATGCGGGCGATAGTGGTGATCTGGTCTTTGAGTGTCTTGTCGTATATGGCAATGAAACGGCGCATCTTCTCCACCAGATGGTCGCGCCCCAGCAGCAGCTCGATGCCCGGCCCAGCGCTGCTCGCGCCAGTGGTCAGGAACCAGCTGCCTCGCTCGCGCAGCTCCAGGCGAGCGATGGAAAAGCCCAGGGGGCGCAGCATCTGGCTCAATACCTGATACTGCTGCATGACTTGTTGCTGAGCACGCTGCGGCCCGGCCAGCTGCGGCAGGTGCTCGTAGTTGGCCAGTTCGCGCGGGGTGAAGGCCTGGCCCTGGTTGTTGAGCAAGGCTTCGTCACCCCAGCGTGCCACCGGCAGCTGTTCTTCCAGGCGGATCACCACCTCGTCAGGCCACACCCGGCGCACTTCGGCGTGGGCGATCCATGGCATCTGCTCAAGCTCCGCACGCATCGCCGGCAGGTCGACACTGAAGAAGCTCGCCGCCACGTAGGGCGCGATACGCTGCTGTACCGACTGCTGGCTGATGTAGCTGAGGTCACCCTGCACGTCGATCTTGGTGATCGGCCGGTCGGCATAAGGCATCAGGCGAATGGCACCCTCATAGGCACCAAAGCCGGCCGCCACCAGCAGCACCGGCCACAGCAGGCGCTTGAGGCCGCCCAGGCTTGGCCGCGGCAGGCGCGCCGATACGGGCTCGTCGGCCACCAGCCTGCTGGCACCACGCGGCACCGGCTTGCTGCGGCCGGTAACGGGTTGCTGCTGACGTATCATCGCGCCTTGCATGGCTATTAACCTCGCGTCGCCACGCTTTCGGCCAGGATTGCCAGCACCAGTTGCTGGAAGTCCAGGCCGGCCGCGCGGGCCGCCATGGGCACCAGGCTATGGTCGGTCATGCCGGGTGCGGTGTTGACTTCGAGCAGCCAGAACCGGCCCTGCTCGTCCTGCATCACGTCCAGCCGCCCCCAGCCTTCGATGCCGATGGCATCGCAGGCGCGCGCGGTCAGGTCGATCAGTTCCTGTTCCTTGACGCTATCCAGGCCGCACGGGATGCGGTACTGGGTATCGTTGGCGATGTACTTGGCGTCGTAGTCGTAGAACACGTGCGGCGTACCCAGAGCGATCGGTGGCAGCACCTGGCCGCGCAACACCGCAATGGTGAACTCCGGGCCGTGGATCCACTGTTCCACCAGTACCTGGGAATCGTATTTGGCGGCATCCTGCCAGGCGGCGACCAGTTCCTGGGCGCTGTTCACCTTGGCCATGCCGATGCTGGAGCCTTCATGGGCGGGTTTGACGATAAGCGGGAAGCCCAGTTCCGTGCTGGCCCGCAAACAATCTTCTTCGCTCGCCAACACCGCGTGACGCGGGGTCGGAATGCCCAGGCTCTGCCACACCTGCTTGGTGCGCAGCTTGTCCATCGCCAGCGCCGAGGCCAGGATGCCGCTGCCGGTGTAGGGGATGCCCAGGCACTCGAGCAGGCCTTGCATGCTGCCGTCTTCACCGCCACGGCCGTGGAGGATGATGAAGGCGCGGTCGATCTTCTCGCTTTGCAGGCGGTCGAGCAGGTCGTCGCCCACGTCGATGGCAACCACGTCGACACCGGCAGTGGTCAGCGCATCGATCACCGCAGCGCCAGACTTCAGCGACACTTCACGCTCTGCACTCTTGCCACCGTACAGCACGGCGACGCGGCCGAACGCCTTGACGTCCAGGGTCGAGTGCAGTTTTTCGTAGGCGCTGGTCATTTCTTCTTCTCCTGCTTGGCGCCAGCGAACAGCGGGCTTTTCATCAGTTGCGGGGCCAGGCCGCCGACATCACCGGCACCCTGGCAGATCAGGATGTCGCCAGCGCGCAGCAATGGCTGGACCAGCGGTGCCAGCTCGACGCCACGTTCGATGTAGATCGGGTCCAGCTTGCCGCGCTGGCGGATGCTGTGGCACAGCTGGCGGCTGTCGGCGCCGGGGATCGGCTCTTCGCCCGCCGGGTAGACTTCCATCAGCAGCAGCACGTTGGCATCGCCCAGCACCTGGACGAAATCGTCGTACAGGTCGCGGGTGCGGCTATAGCGGTGCGGCTGGTAGACGATCACCAGGCGGCGGCTTGGCCAGCCGCCGCGCACGGCCTTGATCACTGCGGCCACTTCGGTCGGGTGGTGGCCGTAGTCGTCGACCAGCATCACGCTGCCGCCTTCGACCGGCAGCTCGCCGTATACCTGGAAGCGACGGCCAACACCCTGGAAGCCGGACAGGCCCTGGATGATGGCTTCGTCGGTAATGCCTTCGTCAGTGGCGATGGCAATGGTGGCCAAGGCGTTGAGCACGTTGTGGTTGCCGGGCATGTTCACCGACACCTCCAGCGGCTCGCGGTCACGGCGCAGCACGGTGAAATGGGTCTGCATGCCCTGCTGGCGCACGTTGATGGCGCGGATATCGGCCTCTTCGCTGAAGCCATAGGTGACGGTCGGGCGCTTGACCTGCGGCAGGATCTCGCGCACCACCGGGTCGTCCAGGCACATCACTGCCAGGCCGTAGAACGGCAGGTTGTGCAGGAACTCGACGAAGGTTTTCTTCAGTTTGTTGAAGTCACCTTCGTAAGTCGCCATGTGGTCGGCGTCGATGTTGGTAACCACGGCCACCATTGGCTGCAAGTGCAGGAAGCTGGCGTCGCTTTCGTCCGCTTCGGCGATCAGGTAGCGGCTGGTGCCCAGCTGGGCATTGGTGCCTGCAGCGGTCAGGCGGCCACCGATGACGAAAGTCGGGTCGAGGCCGCCAGCAGCAAACACCGAGGCCAGCAGGCTGGTGGTGGTGGTCTTGCCGTGGGTGCCGGCAACGGCAACGCCATGGCGGTAGCGCATCAGCTCGGCGAGCATCTCGGCACGCGGCACCACCGGAATGCGCCGCTCAAGGGCGGTGGCAACTTCCGGGTTGGCCGGGTTGATGGCGCTGGACACCACCAGCACATCGGCGGTAGCGGCGTTTTCGGCGCGGTGGCCGACGAAGATCTCGGCGCCGAACGACTCCAGGCGCTCGGTGACCGGCGAGGCCTTCAGGTCGGAGCCGGATACTTCATAGCCCAGGTTCAACAGCACTTCGGCAATGCCGCACATGCCCACGCCGCCGATACCAACGAAGTGGATACGGCGGATGCGGCCCATCTTCGGCTGGGGCATGGCTTTCTGGCTCTCAACCATGGGCCACCTCCAGGCAAATATCGACTACGGTGCTGGTTGCGGCAGGTTTGGCCAGGCGCCGTGCGGTGCCTGCCATGACGTTGAGTTTTTCGGGTTGCATCAGCACCTCGTTCAGGCGTTCAGCGAGCTGCGCTGCGCCAGTTGTCGCTTGTGGCATGAGGAAGGCCGCGCCTTCCTGGGCCAGATATTGAGCGTTGTGAGTCTGGTGGTCGTCGATTGCGTGGGGCAAAGGCACCAGCATCGAAGGCAAGCCCGCTGCCGCCAGCTCGCTGACGGTCAGGGCACCGGCCCGGCACACCACCATGTCGGCCCAGCCATAGGCTTGGGCCATGTCCTTGATGAAGGGCTCAACCTGAGCCTCTACGCCCACCTCGTGATAACGCTCGGCGGTGATCGGCGCGTGTTGCTTGCCGGCCTGGTGGAACACCTCTGGCCGCAACGCGGCGGGTACTTCGGACAGGGCCTTAGGCAACAATTTGTTCAATGGTTCCGCACCCAGGCTGCCACCCAGCACCAACAGGCGTGCACGGCGCTCGGCCAGGGGCGCGCGCTGCGCGTCCATGAACAGCTCCGGGCGCACCGGGTTGCCGGTGGTGCGACGTTTGTCGCTGGCCTCGAAGGTGTTCGGGAAAGCTTCGCAAACCCGCGCCGAGAGCGGCACCAGCAACCGATTGGCGGTACCGGCACGGGCATTCTGCTCGTGGATTACCAGCGGCACGCCGCACAGCCGTGCGGCCACGCCGCCAGGGCCGGTCACATAGCCGCCAAAGCCCAGTACGCATACGGGCTTGAGCTGGCGAATGATACGCCGCGCCTGCAGTACGGCCTTGACCAGGGTGAACGGCGCCTTGAGCAACGACAGCTTGCTCTTGCCGCGCAGGCCGCTGACCTGGATCAGGTGCAGTGGCAAGCCTGCCTGGGGCACCAGCTCGTTCTCGATACCACGCGGGGTGCCCAGCCAGTGCACGCTGTAACCGCGCGCCTGGAACTCACGGGCGCAGGCCAGGGCCGGGAACACGTGGCCCCCGGTGCCGCCCGCCATGATCAGTACGTTCTTGCCGTCAGCGGCCATGACTGGTCTCCTCGGCAAAATCGCTTTCGCTGAATTCGTGTTCCTCGCTGCCCAGGTGCGTGCGGCTTTCCCATTCGATGCGCAGCAACAGGCCCACGCAGGCGCAGCAGATCACCAGCGAGCTGCCCCCGTAGCTGAGGAACGGCAGGGTCAGGCCCTTGGTCGGCAGCAGGCCGACGTTCACGCCGATGTTGATCAGGAACTGGCCGATCCACAGGAACGCCAGGCCGAAGGCCATGTAGGCGGCGAAGAACTGCTTGGCCTTCTCGGCCCAAAGGCCGATGTACAGGGCACGCACGGTGACGAACACGAACAGTGCGATGGTCACCAGCGAGCCGACCACGCCGAGTTCTTCGGCCAGTACCGAGAACACGAAGTCGGTGTGCGCTTCAGGCAGGTAGAACTGCTTCTGCACGCTGTTGCCCAGGCCCACGCCCAGCCACTCGCCACGGCCGAAGGCAATCAGCGCCTGGGTCAACTGGTAGCCCGAACCGAACTGGTCGGACCACGGGTCGGTAAAGGTGATCAGACGCGCCATCCGGTAAGGCTGCGCCTGAACCAGGACGAACACCGCCACAACCGCCAGCACCACCATCAGGCTGAAGCGGAACAACCCCACCCCGCCGAGGAACAGCATGGCCGCGGCCGCACCCATCATCACCACGGTGGCGCCGAAGTCCGGCTCCATCAGCAGCAGGGCAGCCATGGGCAGCAGCACGATGAACGGCTTGAAGAAGCCCATCCAGGTCTCGCGCACCTCAGTCTGCCGGCGCACCAGATAACCGGCCAGGTAGACGACCACGAACACCTTGGCGATTTCCGAAGGCTGGACGTTGAAGAAGCTGAAGCCAATCCAGCGCATCGAGCCGTTCACTTCACGGCCAATACCCGGCACCAGCACCAGCACCAGCAGGCCGAAGGCGCCCAGCAGCATCATGAAGCCCATGCGCTGCCAGGTGGCGATCGGCACCAGCATGGTGGCGCCACAGGCGACCAGGCCGATGAACACATACACCAGGTGGCGGAACATGTGGTAAAGCGGGTTGCCCGACTGCACCGCAGCCACTTCCGAGGACGCCGAGGTGATCATCACCAGGCCCAGGCCCAGCAGTGCCAGGCAGCCGGCGAGCATCGCGAAGTCCAGGTCGATGCCACGGCCGCTGATCAGCGGCGACGGATAGGGCTTGAGGATGCCGAAGATCATGCAAGGCCTCCCGCTGCCTGGGCGAACAGGCGCCCGCGTTCTTCGAAGTTCTTGAACATGTCGAGGCTGGCGCACGCCGGCGACAGCAGCACCGCATCGCCGGCCTGGGCCAGCTCGGCGCATTGCTGCACGGCTTCGTCGAGGGTCTTGACCCGCACCAGCTGCACGCCATCGCCCAGGGCTTCGGCCAGGCGCTCGGCATCACGGCCGAGCAGCACCACGGCGCGGCAGAAGCGCTTGACCGGCTCGCGCAGCGCGGCAAAGTCGGCGCCCTTGCCATCGCCACCGGCGATCAGCACCAGCTTGCCTTCAATGTCGGCACCCAGGCCTTCGATCGCGGCCAGGGCAGCACCGACGTTGGTGGCCTTGGAATCGTCGTACCAGTTCACGCCGTTACGCTCGCGCACCCACTGGCAACGGTGGGCCAGGCCACCAAACTCGCGCAGGGCTTCGAGCATGGGCTCGAATGGCAAGCCTGCGGCATGGCCCAGGGCCAGCGCGGCCAGGGCGTTGCTCTGGTTGTGGGCGCCACGAACTTTCAGCTCGCGCGCCGGCATCAGCGCCTGGAACTCGAACGCCAGGTATTTCTCGCCGTCCACTTCACGCAGGCCAAAGGCCTTGAAATCTGGCTGGTTGAGGCCAAAGGACCAGCATGGGCGGCCTTCCACCGGCAGTGGCCGGCTCAGGGCGTCCTGGCGGTTGACCACCACCTGCTTGGCGCCGCGGAAAATCCGGTGCTTGGCCAGGTGGTAGGCCGGCAGGCCGCTGTAGCGGTCCATGTGGTCTTCGCTGATGTTCAGCACGGTGGCCACTTCGGCGTTGAGCTGGTCGGTGGTTTCCAGCTGGAAACTGGACAGCTCCAGCACGTACAGCTCGACGTCATCGGCCAACAAGTCCAGCGCCGGGGTACCGAGGTTGCCGCCCACCGCCACGCGCTTGCCCGCCTTGGCGGCCATTTCGCCGACCAGGGTGGTGACGGTGCTCTTGGCGTTGGAACCACTGATTGCAATGATCGGCGCCTTGGCGTGGCGGGCGAACAGCTCGATGTCGCCAGACAGCTGCACGCCACGCGCGGCCGCCTGCTGCAGGGCCGGGGTAGCCAGGGCCAGGCCCGGGCTCACGTACAGCTCGTTGGCGCGGCACAGGAAGTCCACGTCCAGCTCACCACAGCGCACTTCCACCTGCGGGTAATCACGGCGCAGGGTGTCCAGTTCCGGCGGTTGCTCGCGGGTGTCGGCGACCGCAAAGGCAATGCCCCGGCTCGCCAGGAAGCGAACCAGGGACATGCCGCTCTTGCCGAGGCCGACAACGATGCGGAATTGGTCGGAAGCGATCAAAGACACGCTCATCTACCTCAGTTTCAGGGTTGCAAGGCCGATCAGCACCAGGATCACGGTGATGATCCAGAAGCGGACGATCACCCGTGGCTCTGGCCAGCCCTTGAGTTCAAAGTGGTGGTGGATCGGCGCCATGCGGAACACGCGTTTGCCGGTCAGCTTGAAGGAGGCGACCTGGATCACCACCGACAGGGTTTCCACAACGAAGATGCCGCCCATGATGAACAGCACGATTTCCTGGCGAACGATGACTGCGATGGTGCCCAGCGCGGCGCCCAGCGCCAGCGCGCCGACGTCACCCATGAACACTTGTGCCGGGTAGGTGTTGAACCACAGGAAGCCCAGGCCGGCACCGATCAGCGCGCCGCAGAACACGATCAGCTCGCCCGAGCCCGGCACGTAGGGGATCAGCAGGTATTCGGCGAACTTCACGTTACCCGACAGGTAGCAGAAGATGCCCAGCGCACCACCGACCATCACCGTCGGCATGATCGCCAGGCCATCGAGGCCATCGGTGAGGTTGACCGCGTTGCTGGAGCCGACGATGACGAAGTAGGTCAGCACGACGAAGCCAATGCCCAGCGGAATGGTGACATCCTTGATGAACGGCAGGATGAGTGTGGTCTCGACGCTGGTTGGCGCGGTCTTGTACAGGAACACCGCCGCAGCCAGGCCGAACACCGACTGCCAGAAGTACTTCCAGCGGCTCGGCAGGCCACGCGAGTTCTTTTCGATCACCTTGCGGTAGTCGTCGACCCAGCCGATGGCACCGAATGCCAGGGTGACGATCAGCACTACCCACACGTAGCGGTTGGTCAGGTCGGCCCACAACAGGGTGCTGACGGCGATGGCGGACAGGATCAGCGCGCCACCCATGGTCGGGGTGCCGGACTTGGACAGGTGCGATTGCGGGCCGTCGTTACGCACGGCCTGGCCGATCTGGCGAATTTGCAGGGTACGAATCATCCACGGCCCCAGCCACAGCGCCAGCGACAACGCGGTCAGCACACCCAGAATCCCGCGCAGGGACAGGTACTGGAAGACCGCGAAGCCTTTATGGAACTGTTGCAGATACTCGGCCAACAGCAGCAGCATTAATGTTTCTCCCCGCTGGCACCGCACAATGCCGCCACGACGTTTTCCATCGCAGCGCTGCGCGAGCCCTTGATCAAGATAGTGGTGTCGCTGGCATTCTCGGCGCTAACCGCGTCGATCAGCTCAGCTTGAGTAGCGAAATGGCGGCCATTGGCGCCGAACGCCTTGACCGCATGTGTCATGTTGGAACCCACTGCGTACAGGGCGTCGACCTTGCCACGCGCGTAGTCACCCACCTGACGGTGGCCTTCTTCCGCCCATTGCCCCAGTTCGCCGATATCCCCAAGCACCAGGACGGTGCGCCCGGAAAAGCCGGCGAGTATATCAATGGCCGCGCACATGGAGGTGGGATTTGCGTTGTAACTGTCGTCGATTACCCGCACACCGTTCGGCGCGATCTGCGCCACGGTGCGGCCCTTGACCGGTTGCACGGCAGCCAGGCCGGCGGCGATGCCGCTCAGGCTCAGACCAACGGCATGCGCAGCGGCGGCAGCGGCCAGGGCGTTGCTGACGTTGTGCTCACCCAGCACATTGAGTTGCACGTCTACCGATTCACCGGCGCCATGCAGCTTGAACGACGGGCAACCACGGGCATCGCGACCGATGTCTGTGGCGTAGAAATCGGCCTTATTGTTGCTGCGCGCGAAACTGATGACCTTGTGCGCACCGGCACGGGCCTTCCAGATGGCGAAAGCTTTGTCGTCGAGGTTGAGGATGGCTGTACCACCCTCGCCCAGGCCTTCGAGAATCTCGCCCTTGGCCTCGACGATTTTCTCCGGGCCGCCGAACTCGCCAACGTGGGCGGTACCGGCGTTGTTGATGATGACGACCTGCGGTTGGGTCAGGCCGACGGTGTAGCGGATTTCGCCAATGCGCGAAGCGCCAAGCTCGATCACTGCGGCGCTGTGCTCCGGGGCGATCTCCAACAGGGTCAGCGGCGCGCCCAGGTCGTTGTTCAGGTTGCCACGGGTGGCGTGCACCAGGCCACGGGTGCGCAGGATGCTGGCAAGCATTTCCTTGACCGTGGTCTTGCCGCTGGAACCGGTAATGGCCACCACCGGCTTGTCGAAGGCAGCGCGGTTCAATGCGCCGAGCTGGCCCAGCGCCAGGCGGCAATCAGCCACCAGCAGCTGCGGCAGGTCGACATCGGCCACTTCACGCTCGACCAGGGCAGCAACTGCGCCCTTGGCTTTTACATCAGCCAGGTAGTCGTGGCCATCGAAACGCGGGCCGGCCAGGGCGACGAACAGTTGCCCGGCGCTGACGCTGCGGCTGTCGATACTGACGCCGGTGAAGATGGCATCGGCTCCGATTTGTTGACCACTCAGTGCTGTGGTCAGCTGGCTGAGTGACATCGGCTTAAGCATGTGGCGCCTCCCAGGCTGCAAGTGCCTTTTCGGCTTCAATCAAGTCGGAGAAATCATGGCGCTCGCCATTGATCTCCTGGTAATCCTCGTGCCCCTTGCCGGCCAGCACGATCACATCGTTGGCTGCAGCGGTGGCGATCAGGTGCGCGATGGCTTCGCCACGGCCGGCAACGAACTCGACTTCGGCAGGCTTGGCGAAACCGGGGCGGATGTCATCGAAGATGCGCAGCGGGTCTTCAGTACGCGGGTTGTCGTCGGTGACCAGCACGCGGTCGGCCAGGCGCTCGGCCACTTCGGCCATCAGCGGGCGCTTGCCGCGGTCACGGTCGCCGCCACAGCCGAACAGGCACAGCAGCTTGCCGTGGGCATGTGGGCGCAGGGCTTCGAGCACTTTTTCCAGGGCGTCCGGGGTGTGCGCGTAGTCGACCACCACCAGTGGCTTGTCGCCGCCACCTAGGCGCTGCATGCGCCCTACCGGGCCCTGCAGTTGCGGGGTGACCTTGAGAATCTCGTCCAGCGCGTAATCCAGCGCCAGCAGGGTCGCGACGGCGGCGAGCATGTTGCTCAGGTTGAAGCGGCCGAGCAGCTGGCTGCGCAGGATGTGTTCACCCTGGGCGGTGACCAGCGTGGCGCGCACGCCATCATCGCTGAATGCCGCTTCGCGACAAAACAACGAGGCTTCCGGGTTTTCCAGGCTATAGCTGAGCAGTCGGGTCTCGATAAGATCGACACTCGGGCGGCGGGCAAAGTCGACAGCCAGGCGACGACCGAAGTCATCATCCAGGTTGACCACCTGGCAACGCAGGTTCGGCCAGGCGAACAGCTTGGCCTTGGCGGCCTCGTAGGCCTGCATGCTGCCGTGGTAGTCCAGGTGATCGCGGGACAGGTTGGTCATGACCGCGATATCGAACGCCAGCGCGGCAACACGGCCTTGCTCTAGGGCGTGGGAGGACACTTCCATCGCCACGGCCTTGGCGCCCTGCTTTTTCAGGTCGTAAAGGGTCGATTGCACAGCAATCGGGTCTGGCGTAGTCAGGCGACCGCTTTGCAGCTCGCCATAGAAACCAGTACCCAAGGTGCCGATCAGGCCACAACGCTGGCCGAGGACATCCAGCGCCTGGGCCACCAGCTGGGTGACGCTGGTCTTGCCGTTGGTGCCGGTGACGCCGACCAGGTTGAGCTGGCGGCTGGGCTCGCCATAGAAGCGCCCGGCGATATCGGACAGCTGGGCAATCAGGCCCTTGACCGGGATCAGCGGCACATCAGTCAGCGGCAGCACGTTGGCGCCCTGCTCTTCATAGGCCACGGCGGCAGCCCCACGGGCCAGGGCATCGGCGATATGCTCGCGGCCATCGACCTTGGCACCCGGCACCGCCAGGAACAGGTCGCCCGGGCGCACATTGCGGCTGTCGAGCGTCAGTTCGCGGATCAGCGGGTCACGGCTGGCGTGGGCGAAAAGTTTGCTTAATGGCATTGTCATCATCCACGCCCTCCCTTGGCGGCTGCTGCATTGACTTGCGATTGTTCGGCAGGTACTGGTGGCGGCAGGTTGTCTGGCGGCACGTTCATCAGGCGTAGGGTGCCGGACATGACCTTGCTGAATACCGGCGCCGAAACCAGGCCACCGAAGTAGCCGCCTTTGCCCGGCTCGTCGATGACCACGACAATGGCGTAGCGCGGGTCGCTCATCGGCCCGAAGCCGGCGAACAACGAGCGGTAGGCGTTTTCGGTGTAGCCCTTGGAACCTACGGTGGCCTTACGCGCGGTACCGGACTTGCCAGCCACGTGATAGAACGGCACCTGGGCGCGGAACACGCCACGCGGCGCTTCGATCACCTGCTGCAGCATGCCCTGGACGGTTTCGGCGGTTTCCTTCGGAATGGCCTGCACGGCTTCCGGGGCCTTGTCGACCTTGAGGATCGACAGCGGCACCATCTTGCCGTCGTTGGCCAGCGCCGCGTAGGCATGCACCAGCTGCAGGGCAGTTACCGACACGCCATAGCCATACGACAGCGTTGCGGTCTCGGCCTTGCGCCATTCGCGGTGGTTAGGCAGGTTGCCGACGCGCTCACCGGGGAAGCCAAGGCCGGTGTATTGGCCCAGGCCGACCTGGGACATGACCCGGTAAATGGCCTCGCCGCCGATGTCGAAGGCGATTTTGCTCATGCCAACGTTACTGGAGTTGATCAGGATGCCGGTCAGGTCGAGGATCGGGCCCTCACTGCGCGACACGTCCTTGATGGTGTAGCGGCCGATCTGCAGGCTGCCCGGGTACACCTCGACCTTGTCGGTCGGCTTCCAGCGGCCGCTCTGCAGCGCCGCGCTCATGGAGATCGGCTTGACCGTGGAGCCCGGCTCGAACACATCGATGATTGCCCGGTTGCGCATGGCCGCCGGGAACATGCTGCGACGGTTGTTGGGGTTGTAGGTCGGCTGGTTGACCATGGCCAGGACCTCACCGGTCTTGACGTCCATGATCACCAGGCTGCCGGCCTTGGCATCCTGTTCGGCAATGGCATTGCGCAGCTCGCGGGTAGCCAGGTACTGCAGGCGCAGGTCTATCGACAACGCCAAGGTCTTGCCGGCCTTGGCGTTCTTGGTTACCTGGATGTCCTTGATCAGCCGGCCACGCCGGTCCTTGATCACCTGGCGCTTGCCAGGCACGCCGGCCAGCCACTCGTCATAGGCCAGCTCCACACCTTCGCGGCCGTGGTCATCGAGGTCGGTGAAGCCGACCATGTGCGCAGTGACATCACCGGCTGGGTAGAAGCGGCGGAACTCTTCCAGGCCGTACACACCTGGCACTTTCAGGTCGAGCACGTGCTGGCCCTGTTCCGGGGTCAGGCCGCGGACCAGGTAGATGAACTCTTTGTTGGCCTGCTGGGTCAGGCGCTCGATCAACTGCTGCGGGTTTTGCCCCAGTGCTGCGGCCAACTGTGGCCAGCGGTCCTTGGAAGCCTGCATTTCCTTGGGGTTGGCCCACAGGGTGGTGACCGGAGTGCTGACCGCCAACGGTTCACCGTTACGGTCGGTGATCAGCCCGCGGTGCGCAGGAATAGGAATATGCCGCAGGCTGCGCGCATCGCCCTGGCCTTTGAGGAAGGCACGGTCGACCACCTGCAGGTCGATGATGCGCCAGCAGATGGCCCCGACCATGATCGCCAGCAAGCCGATCACCACGCGGAAGCGCCACGGGTAGAGTGCGCCTTCGAGCTTCATCATGGCGCCACCATCCGTACTTCGTCAGCCGATGGCACGCGCATTTTCAACTGCTCGGAAGCCAGGTTTTCGATGCGGCTGGCGGCGGTCCAGGTGCTCTGTTCGAGAATCAGCCGGCCCCACTCGGCCTGGGCCTTGTCACGCTCGCTCAGCTCGCCGTACAGGGTATTGAGCAGCTGGCGGTTCCAGTGCGCGCTGTAGGACACGGCGATGGCCGAAACCAGCACGGCAACAAACAGCAGAAGCATCAGGAAGCTTCCGCCTGGCAAGGGTTTGGCAAACAGCCTGCTCACCGCAGCTTCTCCGCCACACGCATCACGGCGCTACGCGACCGCGGGTTGGCTTTGAGCTCGGCTTCGGAGGCGAACTGGGCCTTGCCGATGAGCTTGATTTTCGGTTCAAAGACCTTGTGCTGTACCGGCAGGTTGCGCGGCAGGTTGTCGGCCTCGCCCTTGACCAGCTTGCGCATGAACAACTTGACGATGCGGTCTTCCAGCGAGTGGAAGCTGATCACCGCCAGGCGACCACCGACCTCGAGCGCTTCAAGGGCGGCTTCGAGGCCAACCTCAAGGTCGCCCAGCTCGTTGTTGACATGGATGCGCAGGCCCTGAAAGGCACGGGTAGCCGGGTTCTTGCCCTTTTCCCAGGCTGGGTTGGCAACCTTGAGCACTTCCGCCAGGTCGGCAGTACGGGTGAATGGCTGTTTTTCGCGACGCTCGACCACGGCACGCGCCATGCGGCCGGCAAAGCGCTCCTCGCCGTACTCTTTGAAAACACGAGCAATTTCTTCCACCGGCGCAGTGGCGATGAACTCGGCGGCGCTGATGCCCTTGTCCGGGTTCATGCGCATGTCCAACGGGCCATCATTGAGGAAGCTGAAGCCACGCTCGGGGTCATCCAGCTGCGGCGAGGATACGCCCAGGTCCAGCAGCACACCGCTGACCTTGCCGTCCAGGCCGCGCTCGGCCACTTCCGCGCCCAGCTCGGCAAAGCTGCGCTGCACAATGACAAAGCGGCCGTCTTCGGCCGCCAGCGCTTGCCCCGTGGCAATCGCCTGTGGATCTTTGTCGAAGCCCAGCAGCCGCCCTTGTGGCCCGAGCTTGCTGAGGATCAGCCGGCTGTGCCCGCCACGGCCGAAGGTGCCGTCCAGATAGCAACCGTCGGCGCGCAGGGCCAATGCCTCGACAGCTTCGTCGAGCAGGACGGTGATGTGGTTGAAGCCGCTATCTATGGTCACAGGATCAGGTCACGCAATTCGTCGGGCATGGCGCCCGGTTGTTGAATAGCTGCAAGGTCGGCTGCCGAAACCGCGTTCCAGGCATCCTCATCCCACAGCTGGAATTTGTTCAGCTGCCCCACCAGCATCGCCTTCTTGTCGAGCTTGGCGTATTCACGCAGACGGGGCGGTACCAGGAAACGCCCGCTGCCATCGAGCTCCAGGTCAACCGCATTACCGATCAGCAAACGCTGCAGGCGGCGGTTTTCCTCACGCAACGATGGCAAGGCACGCAACTTGGCTTCTATCTGTTCCCACTCATCGAGGGGATAAACACACAAACAGGGATCTACGGCGTCAATGGTCACGATCAGCTGACCATTGCAACGCGAATCGAGCTCGTCACGGTACCGGCTCGGCATGGCGAGACGGCCCTTGGCATCGAGGCTGACGGCGTTGGCTCCGCGGAACACGGCTGCGATTCCCCACAATGTTAGCTTTTTTGTGCCAGAAAACCCACTTCATCCCACTTTCTGCCACTTGCGCACACTATAGGAATCCGCCCGCAGCACCGTCAAGGCACGTTCGGAAGGAAAAGCCTTACAGGACCGAGATTTAGCGCGATATCGGAATGCGGAACGACTTCCGCAGGGAAAAAAACACGAGAAAAATCAAACCCACGCAAGCGAATGGAGTTCGAAGTTAAAGTGATTTATTAAGATTAAGATTTTTTCGGTATTACCGGCGCGCATCTGCTATCGAATCAAGCAGAGGAGGGAAAGGTGGAGAGTCGATCTGTAAGCCGGGTTTTGTCGAGGACAGTCATTCCTCTACGACGGCCATCACTGGACGCCTCTAGCAACCTACCCGGTTCCGACGCGGGCCACGCCTGATGGAACCCTATTTGGTCTTGCTCCGAGTGGGGTTTACCTAGCCACGAACTGTTGCCAGCCGTGCGGTGCGCTCTTACCGCACCTTTTCACCCTTACCGGCACCGAAGTGCTTAGGCGGTTATTTTCTGTGGCACTTTCCGTAGGCTCACGCCTCCCAGGCGTTACCTGGCACTCTGCCCTATGGAGCCCGGACTTTCCTCCCCCTGCTTTTGTTCAACAAGAATGCGGAACAAAATACAGGCAGCGACTGTCCGATCGACTCTCCGCCGACAAGGTTACCGGCACGCGCGCTCAAGAACAAGTGATAGCTCAATGTATATCAATTAGCCACTACTCGGCCTTCTGTTTTTCCAATGCCGCTTGATACAACAGATTCTTGCGCACGCCGGTAATTTCCGCCGCCAATGCGGCCGCACGTTTGAGCGGCAACTCCGCCAGCAGCAAGTCAAGCACACGCATGGCCTCGGTGCTGATCGCCTGCTCACCCTCGGGCGCACTCCAGCCACCCACCAGCACCACGCATTCACCGCGCTGCTGGTTGCTGTCGCTGGCGACGAACGCACGCAGTTCGGCCAGTGGCAGGCCCTTCAAGGTCTCGAAGGTCTTGGTCAGCTCACGCGCCAGCAGTGCCGGGCGCTCGCCACCAAAAACCGCCTCCATGTCTTCAAGGCATTCAAGGATACGGTGAGGGGCCTCATAGAAAATCAGTGTCCGCGGCTCTTCCTTTACCTGCTCCAGGCGCGCCCGGCGCCCTGCGGCCTTGGCCGGCAGGAAACCTTCGAAGATGAAACGGTCCGACGGCAAGCCAGCGGCCGACAGGGCCGCGATCAAGGCACAGGCGCCCGGTACCGGCACCACATTCACCCCCGCAGCCCGCGCCTGGCGCACCAGGTGGTAACCCGGGTCGGAAATCAGCGGCGTGCCGGCATCGGAAACCAGCGCCACATTCTCGCCAGCCAGCAGCTTGGTGAGAAAGCGCCCACCCTCGTCGCGCTCGTTGTGCTCATGGCAAGCCGCCAGCGGCGTGTCGATGCCAAAGTGCTGCAGCAGACGAATGGAATGGCGGGTATCTTCGGCGGCGATCAGGGCCACGTCCGCCAGCACCTTCAGCGCCCGGGCGCTCATGTCGTCGAGGTTGCCGATGGGGGTTGCCACCACATACAGCGTCCCCACGGTGGATTTCGAAGCCCCTGCCACATCAGTCACTGCGCACACCTGTCGTTCGGATCAAAGGCGCCATTGTAGCCCGAGCGCCTGCAACAGGGCGCAAAGAACTTCACCGGCGATCATCGGCAGGCCACCTATAGTGAAGGATCGACACAGCAACATCGCGCCCCGGCCAGTGCTTGGGTACAATTGCCGGCCAACTTGATCGAGTAACAGGACCTTTACATGATCGCTTGCCTGCGGCTGTTCACAGCCCTCTGCCTCGCTGCCCTGCTGGCAGCCTGCGCCAGCTCGCCCTCATCCAGCCTGGGCGAGCTGCCACGCACCCCGGACGCCAGCATCGAGCAACTGCTCGAAAAGGCCGCTTCCAGCAAGTCTGCCGAAGACGCCGCCCTGCTGCGCCTGAGCGCAGCCGACCTGGCCTACAAGCAGAAGGACTTCCCACGCGCCGCACGCATTCTCGAGCAGGTGCCGCTGGACACGCTCAAGCCGGCCCAGCAAGTGTTCGCCAGCACCCTCAGCGCCGAACTGGCCATGAGCCGCAACCAGCCCAAGGCGGCCCTGACTGCCCTGGCCCACCCTAGCCTGCAGCGCGTCGCCGAGCTGCCGGCAGAACAGCAAGTGCGCACCTACAGCGTGCACGCCGCCGCCCTCGAAGCCGACGGCCAGGCCCTGGCTGCTGCGCAACAGCGCGTGCTGCTGGCCCCGCTGCTCAGCGGCCAGGCCGCCAGCGCCAACAATGACGCCATCTGGGCCCTGGTCGCCTCGCTGCCTGCAGAGCAACTGCAACAGCCTGGCAACGACCAGACCCTGGCCGGCTGGACCAGCCTGGCCTTCGCCGTGAAAAGCGCCGGCACCCTGGAGCAGCAGCAAGCAGCTATCGAGGCCTGGGTCAAACAGCACCCGGACCACCCTGCTGCCCAGCAGCTGCCGCTGGCCCTGACCAAGCTCAAGGAGCTGGCCAGCCAGCCGCTGACCAAGATCGCCCTGCTGCTGCCACAGGAAGGCCCGCTGGCCGGTGTAGCCCGCGCCCTGCGTGACGGCTTCATGGCCGCCCACTTCCAGGCCCAGCAAGCCGGCCAGCCAGCGCCTGCGGTACAGGTGTTCGACAGCTCGCGCATCGGCTCGCTCGACGAGTTCTACCGCCAGGCCCAGGCCGCCGGCGTGCAGCTGGTTATCGGCCCGCTGGAAAAACCACTGGTGAAACAACTGGCCGCCAAACCGCAACTGCCGATCACCACCTTGGCACTGAACTACGCCGACGCCGGCCAGGTGGCCCCGCCGCAACTGTTCCAGTTCGGCCTGGCTGCCGAAGACGAAGCCCGCGAAGTAGCCCGCCGCGCCCGCGCCGACGGCATGGTCCGTGCCGTCGCCCTGGTACCGAGTGGCGAATGGGGTGACCGCGTGCTGGCCGCCTTCCGCCAGGATTGGGAAGGCAACGGCGGTACCGTGATCGCAGCCCAGCGCATCGCCCAGCCGGTCGCCCTGGCCCAGCAGATTGCTGACCTGTTCCAGCTGCGCCAGAGCGAAGGCCGCGCCAAGAGCCTGCAGAGCACGGTAGGTGGCAGCATCGCCGCACAACCGTCACGCCGCCAGGACATCGATTTCATCTTCCTGGCCTCGACCCCGCAGCAGGCGCAGCAGATCAAACCGACCCTGAACTTCCAGTACGCCGGTGACGTACCGGTCTACGCCACCTCGAACCTGTACAGCGCCAGCGGTGACGTCAACCAGTACAACGACATGAACGGCATCCGCTTCTGCGAAACACCGTGGCTGCTGGACACCAGCAACAGCCTGCGTCAGCAGGTGGTGCAGCAGTGGCCGCAAGCCGCTGGCAGCCTGGGCCGCCTGTATGCCATGGGCGTCGATGCCTACAGCCTGGCGCCGCGCCTGGGCCAGCTGAAAGCGCTGCCAGGCAACCGTGTCCAGGGCCTTTCGGGCAGCCTGAGCATGAACGCCAACCAGCGTGTCGAGCGCCAGCTGCCATGGGCCGAGTTCTCCGGCGGCCAGGTCAAGCGCCTGCCTGACACCCCGCGTTGATGCCAGCAGCGTCGCCCACCAGCGCCGGACAGGCGGCAGAAACCCAAGCCCTTGAATACCTTCAAGGGCAGGGTCTGCAACTGCTGGCACGCAACTGGCGATGCAAAGGCGGTGAGCTTGATCTGGTCATGCTCGACGCCGATACAGTAGTATTCGTCGAAGTCCGCTACCGGTTGCACGCGGGCTTCGGTGGCGCCCTCGGCAGTATCGACGGGCGCAAGCAGAAACGGTTGGTGCTCGCCGCCAGCCTGTTCCTGCAAAAGGAGCCCCACTGGGGCAACCACCCCTGCCGCTTCGACGTAGTCGCCCTGCAGGGTAGCCACCATGCAGGCAGACCGCTTCAATGGCTGAAAAACGCCTTCGAATGCTGAACCCTCTTCGTTTTTTTTGCTCTATGTATCGCGGGCTGGTCGTTGTTGCGCGTTGCAAAGGCCACCGCCCCACTTAAGGTCACCAGATGGACATGCAATCCCGAATTCGCCGGCTGTTCCAGGCCAGCATCGATACCAAGCAACAGGCAATGGACATCCTGGCACCGCACATCGAGCAGGCCAGCCTGGTCATGGTCAATGCGCTGCTCAATGAGGGCAAGATGCTCGCTTGCGGCAATGGCGGCTCGGCCGGCGACGCCCAGCACTTTTCCTCGGAGCTGCTCAACCGCTTCGAGCGCGAACGCCCGAGCCTGCCGGCCATCGCGCTGACCACCGACAGCTCGACCCTGACCTCGATCGCCAACGACTACAGCTACAACGAAGTCTTTTCCAAGCAGATCCGCGCCCTGGGCCAGCCCGGCGACGTTCTGCTGGCGATCTCCACCAGCGGCAACTCGGCCAACGTGATCCAGGCGATCCAGGCCGCACATGACCGCGAAATGATTGTCGTAGCATTGACTGGTCGCGACGGCGGCGGCATGGCTTCGCTGCTGCTGCCTGAAGACGTGGAAATCCGCGTACCTTCCACGGTTACCGCGCGCATCCAGGAAGTCCACCTGCTGGCGATCCACTGCTTGTGCGACCTGATCGACAGCCAACTGTTCGGGAGTGAAGAATGACCCCTATGCGCCTCGGCCTGATGGCCCTCACCCTGTGCCTGAGCGTCACCGGTTGCAGCTCGGTACTTACCTCTACCCGCAATTCGCCAATCGAGGACGATCGCGGCACCCGCACCATCGGCAGCAAGATCGACGACTCGCTGATCGAAACCAAAGCCGCCGTGAACATTTCCAAGGCCAACCCCGATCTGGACAAGGCCTCGCACATCGTTGTCAGCAGCTACAACGGTATCGTCCTGCTGGCCGGCCAAACCCCACGCGCCGACCTCAAGAGCCTCGCCGAGCAAACCGCCAGCCAGGTACAGCGGGTCAAGAAAGTGCACAACGAGCTGCAAGTGATGCAGCCCTCCTCCATCCTGGCGCGTAACAACGACGCCTGGCTGACCACCAAGATCAAGACGCAGATGCTGACCGACAATTCCGTGCCCAGCTCGCGCATCAAGGTGATTACCGAGAACGGTATCGTCTACCTGCTCGGCCTGGTGACCCAGCAGGAGGCCAACTCGGCCACTGCCGTGGTACAGGGCGTGTCTGGCGTGCAGAAGATCGTCAAGCTGTTCGAGTACATCGACTGATTCAGTCGCCTGTACTGGCCCTGCGTGCGGGTTTGTCGAGGCGTCGAACCGCCGCGAAGAGGCCAGCACAGGCAACAACAATGCCCCACCCTTCAGAAACCCAGGAAACACCGCATGAAAAAGCTTCTGCTGCCTGCCCTGCTGATCGGCACCTTCGCCACCCTGGCCGGCTGCTCCACCCCAAGCCTGATCACCCTCAACGATGGCCGTGAGTTCCAGGCTGTCGATGCACCAGATTTCGACCGCAACACCGGCTTCTACGAGTTCCAGCAACTCGACGGCAAGCGCACCCGCATCAACAAGGACCAGGTTCGCACCATCAGCGACCTGTAACCCAAGTTTGCGGCAAAGAAAAAGGCGATCCGGTTGGATCGCCTTTTTTGTTACTTGACCACTTTCAGGCTTGGCCGACCACTCGGGCGCGGCGGCTGGCCACCACCCTCTGGTGGGCCATCGTCATCCGGCTGCACTTCATCGTCTTCCAGGTCCTCGCCATCCAGCGACGACTCCAACTCGAAGACCATACCCTGGCCATTTTCGCGGGCATAGATGCCCAGGATGGCGCCAACCGGCACGAACAGCGAGTGGGCCACGCCACTGAAGCGACCCTCAAAGCTGACCGCATCGTTGTCCATGTGCAGGCTGCGCACGGCATTTGGCGAGATATTCAGGACGATCTGGCCATCACTGGCGAAACCATCCGGTACCTGTACCTCCGGGAATTCGGCATTGACCAGCATATGGGGCGTGCAATCGTTGTCGACGATCCACTCGTACAGTGCTCGAACCAGATAGGGGCGACTGGAGTTCATCAACGGCTCCTTAAAGCTTGCGCATTTCACGTTCTACGGAGGACAGGCTCACCTGGAAAGGCTCGCGGGCGAACTGACGCTCCATGTAATCCAGCAGCGGCTTGGCTTGCCGCGGCAATTCGATACCCAACACCGGCAAACGCCAGAGTATTGGAAGTAGACAACAATCGACCAGGCTTTGCTCATCACTCATGAAGCAGGCGAATTCATTGAACAGTGGCGAAACGCCGGTCAGGCTTTCGCGCAGGGCCTTGCGCGCCTCGGTGCGGGCAGCCTCACTGCTGCGCGAATCAAGCACGGTATCGGCCAAGGCACACCAGTCGCGCTGGATGCGGTGCATCAGCAAACGGCTGTTACCGCGCGCAACCGGGTAAACCGGCATCAGCGGCGGGTGCGGGTAACGCTCCTCGAGGTATTCCATCACCACGGTCGATTCATACAACGCCAGGTCACGGTCAACCAGAGTCGGCACGCTGCCATAAGGGTTGACCTCGGCCAGCTTGGGCGGCAGGCGGGCAGGGTCGACATCGATGACCTGCACGCTGACGCCTTTCTCGGCCAGCACCAGGCGTACCCGATGTGAATAGTGATCAGCGGGATCGGAATAGCAGGCTAACCTGTTGGTTGCGCCCATGTAGCGGCTCCTCGCACGGGATGCTTGTGCAACTGTAAATGAAAACGCGCCCGGGGCGCCCTGGCATTTCTGCCAGGGCGCCCCGGGCGCGTTCAACAACCAGAAACTACTGCGTGATCAGTGCACGTCCTTCCAGTATTCACGCTTGAGCAAGTAGGCGAATACGAAGAAGAAAGCCAGGTACAGCAACACGTAGGTACCGATGCGCTGGCTTTCCAGTTTGACCGGGTTGGCCGAATAAGCCAGGAAGGTCACCAGGTTCTTGACCTTCTCGTCGAACTGCTCGGTGGTCAGGGTACCGGATTTCGGCGTAATGGTCAGCTGGTCACAGGCTTCATGGGTGATCGGGCTGCCGGTCAACGGGTCGAATTGCTTCTTGCCATCGGTCACCGTCTGCACCTGCTTGCAGCCAATCACCTGGTTACCCTGCAGGCCGACCAGCACGTTAGGCATGCCAACGTTCGGGAACACCTTGTTGTTCACCCCGTAAGGCCGCGATGGGTCCTCGTAGAAGCTGCGCAGGTAGGTGTACAGCCAGTCAGTGCCACGCACCCGGGCCACCAGGGTCAGGTCGGGCGGCGCGGCGCCGAACCAAGTCTTGGCGTCACTGGGCTTCATGCCAATCTGCATGTGGTCACCGATCTTGGCACCGGTGAACACCAGCTTCTCGAGCATCAGCTCGTGCGGGATACCGAGGTCATCGGCGACCCGCTCGTAACGCTGGAACTTGGCGCTGTGGCAACCCATGCAATAGTTGGCAAAGGTACGCGCACCGTCCTGCATGGCGGCCTTGTCGGTCAGGTCGATATCGGCCTTGTCCAGCTCCAGGCCGTGTTCGGCAGCGAAGGAAAAGGCAGGCATCACTGCCAGCAAAAATACTGCAATCAACTTTTTCATCAGCCAGTCACCCTTTCCGGAACCGGTTTGGTCTTCTCGAGCCTTGTGTAGAACGGCATCAGCAGGAAGTAGGCGAAGTACAACACCGTGCACACCTGCGACAGCAAGGTACGCCCAGGTGTCGGTGCCAGTACGCCCAGCACGCCGAGGATGACGAAGGCCACGCAGAACACCAGCAGGAAGACTTTGCTGATCCAGCCCTTGTAACGCATGGAGCGCACCGGACTACGGTCGAGCCAGGGCAGCACGAACAGTACGGCGATGGCAGCACCCATGGCGATCACGCCCATCAGCTTGTCAGGCACCGCACGCAGGATCGCGTAGAACGGTGTGAAGTACCACACAGGCGCGATGTGCTCCGGCGTCTTGAAGGCGTTGGCCTGCTCGAAGTTCGGTTTCTCCAGGAAGTAACCACCCATTTCCGGGAAGAAGAACACCACGGCGCAGAACACGAACAAGAACACCACCACGCCGACAATGTCCTTGACGGTGTAGTACGGGTGGAACGGAATGCCATCCAGCGGAATGCCGTTCTCGTCCTTTTTCTTCTTGATGTCGACGCCATCGGGGTTGTTCGACCCCACCTCGTGCAGGGCAAGGATGTGCAGCACCACCAGGCCAAGAATCACGATTGGCAGGGCAACCACGTGCAGGGCGAAGAAGCGGTTCAGGGTGATGCCCGAGATCAGGTAGTCACCGCGGATCCACTGGGTGAGGTCGCCGCCGATCACCGGGATGGCACCGAACAGCGAGATGATAACCTGAGCACCCCAGTACGACATCTGCCCCCACGGCAGCAGGTAGCCCATGAACGCTTCAGCCATCAGCGCCAGGTAGATCAGCATGCCGAACAGCCAGACCAGCTCGCGTGGCTTCTGGTAGGAGCCGTAAAGCAGGCCGCGGAACATGTGCAGGTAAACCACGATGAAGAACGCCGACGCCCCCGTGGAGTGCAGGTAGCGCAAGATCCAGCCGTACTCCACATCACGCATGATGTACTCGACCGAGGCAAACGCCTCTTCCGCCGAGGGCGTGAAGCTCATGGTCAGCCACACACCGGTGACGATCTGGTTGACCAGCACCAGCAATGCCAGGGAGCCGAAGAAGTACAGGAAGTTGAAGTTCTTGGGCGCGTAATACTTGCTCAGGTGGTCTTCCCACATCTTGGTGGCAGGGAAGCGAGCATCAACCCAGTCCATGAACTTGCTCATCATGCTTTCTCCTGGTCGATGCCGATGACGACGATCTCGTCCGACTCGTAAGAGTGTGGTGGCACTGGCAGGTTGAGAGGCGCCGGCTGCGACTTGTAGACACGGCCAGCCAGGTCGTAGTGGGAACCGTGGCACGGGCAGAAGTAGCCCCCCACCCATTTCGGCCCAAGGTCGGCAGGCGCGACTTCCGGTCGGAAGGTGGGCGAGCAGCCCAGATGCGTGCAAAGGCCAACAAGAATGAGGATTTCCGGCTTGATCGAGCGAACCTGTGGGTCGACGTAAGTCGGCTGCACCGAAGCCTTGGACTCGGGGTCAGCCAAATCACCGACGACTTTTTTCAGATTGCCAAGGATCTCATCCGTTCGCCGCACAATGAATACAGGCTGGCCGCGCCACTCGGCCACCATCTGCTGCCCGGCCTCGACCTTGGCGATATTGACCTTCACCGGTGCACCCGCGGCTTTCGCCTTGGCACTGGGAAACCATGACCCCACGAACGGTACCGCAGCCCCCACTGCTCCCGCTGCCCCGACCACGGATGTCGCGGCTACGAGGAAGCGGCGCCGGCCTGCGTTGACGCCGTCATTGCTCATTCAGTCCTCTCCCATCAGCTTGCTTGGCCTGTTGAACCAGGCTTGTACTTAGGTTGTGTCAGTGGCACTAAAAATTGGCCGCCATGGTAAGAAACAAATCCACACACTGACAAGGGATTACCCCGACAAGGGGCAACTACCCGCGCTTTGCTTGATCTGCGTCTATGCGACAAGCGGCCACTGACATGCTGACAGGTTAGTTCAAGCCAAAAAAAAAGCCCGGTTCCAAGGAACCGGGCTTTTTTCGACTGCCGAAGCGGTATTAACGCTTGGAGTACTGAGGACGCTTACGCGCTTTACGCAGACCCACTTTCTTACGCTCAACTTCACGAGCGTCGCGGGTGACGTAGCCAGCACGACGCAGAGCGCCACGCAGGGTTTCGTCGTATTCCATCAGAGCGCGGGTGATACCGTGACGGATCGCACCGGCCTGACCGCTGACACCACCACCGGAAACGGTGACGTAGATGTCGAACTTCTCAACGGTTTCGGTCAGCTCGAGCGGCTGGCGAACAACCATGCGAGCGGTTTCGCGACCGAAGAACACGTCCAGAGAACGGTTGTTGATGGAAATGTTACCAGTACCCGGACGCAGGAATACGCGAGCGGTTGCGGTCTTGCGACGGCCAGTGCCGTAATTTTGAGTCGCCGACATAATGAACTATCCCGTTAGATCTTCAGTTCTTGAGGCTGCTGAGCAGTGTGTGGGTGAGCAGCACCCGCGTACACTTTCAGCTTGCGGTACATGTCGCGACCCAGCGGGTTCTTAGGCAGCATGCCTTTGACCGCGGTTTCGATAACACGCTCAGGGGCCTTGGCGATCAACTTCTCGAAGTTGATTTCCTTGATACCGCCCGGGAAGCCGGAGTGGGAGTAGTACATTTTGTCGGAAGACTTGGCACCAGTCACACGAACCTGCTCGGCGTTGATAACGACGATGTAGTCGCCGGTGTCAACGTGAGGGGTGTATTCTGGTTTGTGTTTGCCACGCAGACGGCTAGCGATTTCGGTAGCCAGACGACCCAGGGTCTGGCCAGCGGCGTCGACTACGAACCACTCGCGCTTTACTGTTTCCGGTTTAGCAGTAAAAGTTTTCATTCTCTAAAGCCTCAGAGGCCGCCCAGCGAAAAATAGACGGCGAATCTTACTGGATAGTGCACAACTTGCCAAGGGCAAGCGCGCAGCCGAACGCTGACGCTTTTGGGGGCTCGGGTCGGGCACGCCAATGTTCGACGGGGTTCTTCCTGCGTGGTGGTGCATCACTTCCGCCACACGGAGAGGTGCCGAATTATCCAGATTGCGCGAAAAATTTCAACCTGCTTTGATGGGCTTCTATTGCCAAGGAGTGTCTAACCGATGGAATACCGCCAGCTCGGCCGTACCGACCTCAATGTCAGCGCCCTGTGCCTGGGCACCATGACCTGGGGCGAACAGAACGTTCAGGCCGAGGCCTTCGAGCAGATTGCCCGGGCCAAGGCCGCCGGGGTCAACTTCATCGACACCGCCGAGATGTACCCGGTGCCGCCCCGCCCGGAAACCTACGCTGCCACCGAGCGGATCATCGGCAACTGGTTCCGCGAGCATGGAGACCGCGATGACTGGGTGCTGGCCAGCAAGGTTGCCGGCCCCGGCAACGGCATCAGCCATATCCGCGACGGCCAGCTCAAGCACAACCGCCAGCACATCGTCGCGGCGCTGGACGAGAGCCTCAAGCGGCTGCAGACCGACCACATCGACCTGTACCAGCTGCACTGGCCGGAGCGCAGCACCAACTTCTTCGGCAAGCTGGGCTACCAGCACCTGCCACAAGACCACTTCACCCCGCTGGAAGAAACCCTCGAAGTGCTCGACGAGCAGGTACGCGCAGGCAAGATCCGCCACGTCGGCCTGTCCAACGAAACGCCGTGGGGCACCATGAAGTTCCTGCAGCTGGCCGAAAGCCGTGGCTGGCCGCGGGCGGTGTCGATCCAGAACCCGTACAACCTGCTCAACCGCAGCTTCGAGGTTGGCCTGGCGGAAGTGGCCATCCGTGAGCAGTGCGGTTTGCTGGCTTATTCGCCACTGGCCTTCGGCATGCTTTCGGGCAAGTACGAGAATGGCGCACGGCCGGAAAACGCCCGCCTGACCCTGTTCAGCCGCTTTGCCCGCTACTCCAACCCACAGACCGTGGCGGCCTGCAGCCGTTACGTACAGCTGGCCCGCGAGCACGGCCTGGACCCGGCGCAGATGGCCCTGGCGTTCGTTACCCGGCAGCCGTTCGTGACCAGCAACATCATTGGCGCCACCCGCCTGGAGCAGCTGGATAGCAACCTGGCCAGCCTAGAGCTGAACCTGAGCGACGAGCTGCTGGCGGCGATCGAGGCGATTCACCAGGAGCAGCCGAACCCGGCGCCTTGAGTGTAAAGGGGCCGCTTTGCGGCCCTCTGTTACATGGGCTAGACACAATCGCCAAAAAATAAGACGATCCAGCCGGTGATTGACCACTCTACCCTATAAGAACAATGACAATGATGTTTACCCAACCCTCCGCGTCGCTGCGGCGCGTCAGCATCCTGGCCATTGACAAGGTGTTCGCTTCGACCTTGATGCAAGCCAAGGACTTCTTCCACCTCGCCAGCCTGCGTTACAGCAAGCAGCTGGGCCTGGGCCTGCAGCCCATGTTCGAAATCCGCCTGGTGAGCCCGGACGGCCAGCCTGTGGACAGCTTCAGCAATGTGCAGCTGCCGGTCGACGGTGGCCTGGACGACGCCGATGTGATCATCCTCCCGGCCTACTGGGAAGACTTCGACAACCTGCTGCAACGTTATCCGCAGGTGCTACCGTGGCTGCGTGAGCAGCATGCACGTGGCGCAGTACTGTGCGCCGAGGCCAGTGGCGTGTTCTGGCTGGCCGAGTCAGGCCTGCTCGACGGCAAGGAGGCAACCACCTACTGGCGCTTCTTCAACAGCTTTGCCGAACGCTTCCCGAACATACGCCTGAACCAGGACAAGCATCTGACCGACGCCGACAATATCTATTGCGCCGGCGGCGCCACCTCGGCCTGCGACCTATATATCTACCTGATCGAGCGCTTCTGCGGTGCCAACGTGGCCCGTGCGGTGTCGCGCGACATCCTCTACGAGGTGCAGCGCAACTACACCCCGGGGCGCATGGGCTTTGGCGGGCAGAAGCTGCACCAGGACCTGATCATCCTGCAGATCCAGCACTGGCTGGAGGAGCACTTCGCCGACAAGTTCCGCTTCGAGGATGTGGCCCGCAACCATGGCATGAGCATCCGCAACTTCATGCGCCGCTTCCAGGGCGCGACGGGTGACAAGCCGCTGCACTACCTGCAACGGTTGCGGATCGAGACGGCCAAAGGGTTGTTGTCGAGCACGCGCAAGAGCATCAAGACCATCAGTTATGAGGTCGGCTATGACGATGCCAGTTTCTTTGCGCGGTTGTTCCGCCAGCATACCGAATTGTCGCCGAACCAGTATCGGCAGCAGTTCATGCAAGAGGCTTGAGGGCCATGGGGCTGCTTTGCAGCCCTTTCGCGACACAAGGCCGCTCCCACAAGGTCCTGCATACACAGGTCAATGTGGGAGCGGCCTTGTGTCGCGAAAGGGCCGCAAAGCGGCCCCAAAAATCTTAAGGCTTGTGCGCGCGCGACAAGAACTCGTGCGACTGCATCTCCAGCAACCGGCTCAGGGTACGCTGGAACTCGAAGGCCAGCCGCCCACCGGTGTACAGGTCCTTCAGCTCCACCTCGGCCGAGATGATCAACTTGACGTTACGGTCGTAGAACTCATCCACCATGTTGATGAAGCGGCGGGCGATGTCGTCGGTGGTGACGCTCATCTGCTCCACGTTGCTCAGCAACACGGCATGGAAGATCTTGCCCAGTTCGATGTAGTCGTTCTGGCTGCGTGGCCCGTCGCACAGGGCACGGAAGTCAAACCAGGCAACGTCGTCGCAGGTACGCAGGGCATTGATCGGGCGGTTCTCGATCATCAGCACGTCGTTCTCGACCGCCTGGGTGCACTCAGGGGTCAGCGCCTTGAAGCTGGCGCGCATGCTCTGGTGCGCCGCATCATTGAGCGGGAAGTGGAACAGCTCGGCCTGCTCCAGGTGACGCAGGCGGTAATCGACTCCGCTGTCGACGTTCACCACGTCGGTGTACTGCTTGATCATGGCGATGGCCGGCAGGAAGCGCGCGCGCTGCAGGCCGTCCTTGTACAGGCCGTCTGGCACGATGTTGGAAGTGGCCACCAGCGAAACGCCGTTCTTGAACAGCTCTTCCATCAGGGTGCCGAGGATCATCGCGTCGGTAATGTCCGAGACGAAGAATTCGTCGAAGCAGATCACCTTGGCTTCTTCGCTGAAGCGCTTGGCAATGATGGTCAGCGGGTTCTTCTCGCCCTTGAGGGTTTTCATTTCCTCGTGCACACGCTTCATGAAGCGGTGGAAGTGCGTGCGCATTTTCTGCTTGAACGGCAGCGCCTCGTAGAAGGTATCGACCAGATAGGTCTTGCCTCGCCCTACCCCACCCCAGAAATACAGGCCCTTGACCGGGGCCTGCTCTTTCTTGCCGAACAGCTTGCCGAACACGCCCGGCTTGTTGTTCTGCGCGTGTACCAGGTCGTCGTACAGGCGCTGCAGGTGACGCACCGCAGTTTCCTGCGCCGCGTCATGGAAGAAGTCGGGACGTTTCAGATCTGCTTGATATCGTTCTAGGGGCGTCATGATTCGTTAGCGAGGCAACAAAAAACGGGCCGTCACTGTAGCGACAGGCCCGCTTAATGGCAATCAGACTTGCGTCAATATGCCTCAGTCCTGCTGTGGCGCCAGGGCTTCGCGCAGGCTTTCGATAGCCGAATCACGGGCTTCAGCGCTGTCGAACTGCGGCCCGTCGGCAACCTGCTCACCGTTCAGCCACAGGCCGAAGCCCAGGCCTTCGACACGCACATCGGCCTCGCCACCCTGCTGCAGCTGCTTGCTGACGGCGCCGGCGCTCTTGCCGTCGGCAAAGCTGCGCGACAGCAGCAGTTGCTCGCCATCGGCGGCCAGCAGGCGGAAGCGGAAGCTGCCGTCTTCGTCACGGAAGCTGACAAACCGCGCGCTCTTGGCGGCTTTTTTCTTCACTTCGGTGTTGGCCTGCACGCTGCTGCGGAACGAACGCAGGCCAACGGCCTCGCGCAGTTGCTCGAGGAACGGCGTGGCGATCTTGCGGGCCTTGGCGGCGCCAGCCAGCAGGATGTCTTCCAGGTCTGCCGGACGGGCGATCAGCTGGTGGTAGTACTCGCGCTTCTCGGCCAGTTGGCCGTCCAGCAGCTGGAACAGGCGCTGCTTGGCATCACCCCAGCCCAGGCCCTGCAACAGCTCTTCGCGGAACTCCGCGCACTGCTCCGGCGTCGAGAAGGCCTGGTACAAGGTGAACAGGTGCGAGTTGTCCGGGTCTTTCGCTTCGCCAGGCGCGCGCGAGTCGGTGACGATGCGCGAAATGGCGTCTTTCATGTCCTTGGCGCTGGTGAACAACGGGATGGTGTTGTCGTAGCTCTTGGACATCTTGCGCCCGTCCAGGCCCGGCAAGGTCGCCACGCTCTCTTCGATCACCGCCTCCGGCAGGGCGAAGAAGTCCTTGCCCTGGCCGAACAGGTGGTTGAAGCGCTGGCCAATGTCGCGGGCCATTTCTACGTGCTGGATCTGGTCGCGACCGACTGGCACCTTGTTGGCGTTGAACATCAGGATGTCCGCAGCCATCAGCACCGGGTAGCTGAACAGGCCCATGGTCACGCCGGCATCCGGGTCTTCGCCGGTTTCCAGGTTCTTGTCCACCGAGGCCTTGTAGGCGTGCGCACGGTTGAGCAGGCCCTTGGCCGCGACACAGGTCAGCAGCCAGGTCAGCTCGGGGATTTCCGGGATGTCGGACTGGCGGTAGAAGGTCACCTTGGCCGGGTCCAGGCCACCGGCCAGCCAGGTGGCGGCGATTTCCAGGCGCGAGCGCTGGATGCGCAGCGGGTCGTCGCACTTGATCAGGGCGTGGTAGTCGGCCAGGAAGTAGAACGAATCGACACCGGGCTGCTGGCTGGCACGGATCGCCGGGCGGATGGCGCCGGCGTAGTTGCCCAGGTGCGGAGTGCCAGTGGTGGTGATACCGGTAAGAATGCGCGTGGTCATGGGTGTTCGCTTATTCAGGCTTGGCTCAGTTCGAAAGGCGCGGCAGCAGCAGATCCTTCAGATCGGTCAGCTTGCCATGGAAGAAGTGTCCGCATTCTGCCACTTTCAGCAGCTCATGGGGGCGCGACAGGCTGTCGGACCATTCGTAAACCAGCTGCGGCGCGACCACTTCGTCGGCATCCGGTTGTACCACGGTGATCGGACAATGCTGGGGCAGAGGGAACTCGTCAGTCAGGCGCATGACCGCCGGGGCGATCATGAACAGGTGCTGCAGGCCCACCCCGGCGGCCTCCAGGCGGCCGGCCAGGCTGGTGGCGACGAAGCCACCGAACGAGAAGCCCATCAGCACCAGCGGCAGGCCTGGGTGCGTATCACGCAGCCAGGCTGCGGCAGCCTCGGCATCGGCCACTTCGCCAGCACCCATGTCGTGGCTGCCGGCGCTCTGGCCGACGCCACGGTAATTGAAGCGCAAGGTCACGTAGCCGGCATCGCGGGCGGTGCGCTGCAGGGTCGAGACCACCTTGTTGAGCATGGTGCCGCCCTGGACCGGGTTAGGGTGGCAGATCAGCACCGCGCCACGGGCTTCGGCCACGTCCAGGTACAAGGCTTCCAGCTGGCCGCAGGGGCCATCGATGAACAAGGGGGTTTCGCGGACAAGCAAGGCACTACTCCGTGACCTCAGGAGGGGTCGATTCGTCTAGGTGAGGAATTCTGTTCTGATTTGCGATCGCTCGCGGTATACAGCGCAGGTCTGAGCCGTTAACGTAAAGCAAAGCCGTTTATAGAGGAAGGACTCGTGGAACTCTCGCTCCTTGTTTGGTTGTTGCCGACCCTGGCCCTGGTCATTGGTGTGGTGGTTGGTTTCGTCGTGGCTCGCCTGCTGCCCAATGCCGCGCCGAGCAGCACGCAGCGTCAACTGGATGACATCCAGAAGCGCTTCGACAGCTACCAGAACGAAGTGGTCACCCACTTCAACAGCACCGCTGTGCTGGTCAAGAAACTGACCCAGAGCTACCAGGATGTCCAGGACCACCTGGCTGACGGCGCCAATACCCTGGCCCTCGACGACGTGACCCGCCAACGCCTGCTGGCTGCGCTGCATTCCGAAGGTTCGCAAGGCCCGCGCGACCGCCTGACGCCGCCGAAGGACACTGCGGAAGTGCCACGCGACTACGCGCCGAAAGCGCCGAACTCGCCGGGCATGCTTGACGAGAGCTACGGGCTCAAGCGTTGATCTGCTGAACATGACAAAGGCCTCGCAAGAGGCCTTTGTCATGTGGGCTGTATCTGCAAGGAAAGCCCGCAGAAGCGAGCCTTACCTTTCAGCTCAAGGCTTGCGCCAGGATTGACCACCTTCATCGTCGTCACCGCCACTGCGGCGAATGGACAGGTCTACATACTTAGTACAAAGAATCATGGCGATACTCCTCTTCGGATAAGCTGACAATTCACCAGCGGGCCCAGAATGGCCTTCTCCTGCTGACACCGGCAGCAGGCAACGCTTCCCGAACGTTCTGGCCAAGTCATGTGCTAGCTTTCAAGGCCTGCCCCACATCCGCCAGCAGGTCCTCCACATCCTCCAGCCCCACCGACAAACGCACCAGCCCTTCCGAGATGCCGTGATGAGCGCGCTCCTGCGGCGTGTAGCTGGAGTGGGTCATGCTCGCCGGGTGCTGCGCCAGCGACTCGGCATCCCCCAGGCTCACCGCCCGGGCAAACAGCTGCAGGGCATTCATGAAGCGCCGCCCGGCCTCAATGCCACCTTTGAGCTCAAAGGCAATCATCCCGCCTGGCAAACGCATCTGCCGTTGCGCCAACGCGTACTGGGCGAAGGACGGCAACCCCGGGTAGTGAATCAGCTCAACCTGCGGCTGCCGAGCGAGGAACTCCGCTACCTGCTGGGCGTTGGCGCAATGCCGGTCCATGCGCAGGGCCAGGGTCTTGATCCCACGCATCAACAGCGAGGCGTCGTGCGGCGAAAGCACCGCCCCGGTCATGTCTTTCAGCCCTTCCAGGCGAATGCGGTCAACCAGCGCCTTGCGCCCTACCACCAGGCCGGCGGTGATATCGCCATGGCCGCTGAGGTACTTGGTCGCCGAATGCACCACTAGGTCCGCCCCCAGCTCCAGCGGCCGCTGCAGGTAGGGCGTGCAATAGGTGTTGTCGACCACCACATGCACATCTAGCCCCCGCACCGCTTCGGCAACTGCCGCGATATCCACCAGCTGCATATTGGGGTTGGCCGGTGTTTCGAAGTAGATCATTCGCGTTTTGCTGTTGATCGCCGCTTTCAGGGCCTTGGCATCATTGAGGTCGACATGGCGAATCTTTACCCCGAACTCGCCAATGCCATGGTGCAGAAAGGCGAAAGTGCAGCCGTACAAAGTGCGACCGACGATCAGTTCGTCACCGGGCCGCAGCAAGGTCCAGATCGTCGAAGTAATCGCCCCCATGCCCGACGCCAGCGCCAATCCCGCCTCTCCCCCCTCCAGCGAGGCCATGCGCTGTTCCAGAAGGGCCAGGGTGGGGTTGGAAATGCGGCTGTAGAAATGCCCCGGCTCCTCTCCGGCGAAACACGCCGCGCCATATTCGACGGTGGGGAAGGCATAGGTAGCGGTCTGGTACACCGGCGGCACCAGGGCGCCACCGTGGGACAGCGGGTCGTAACCATGGTGAATGGCCCGCGTGGAAAAACCGGTGTTGTTATGGGAGTCGCGCATGGCAACAGCCTCTTGTGGTTTGCTATAAGCTTATGCCACCGAGCTGCCCGATTTTTTCCAAAATTGCCCACGCATCCTTGTGCTTATTGGAACAAAAACAATAATTAAATGATCAGGAGGGCAAAACATGCCTTCAAGCCTCGACCGCACCGACCGCGCCCTGCTCGCCGCCCTGCAGGACAACGCCCGCCTCACCGTTGCCGAACTGGCCGACCAGGTGGCACTGACGACTTCGCCCTGCTGGCGACGGGTCAAGCTGCTGGAGGACAACGGCTACATCACCGGCTACCAGGCCATCCTCTCGCCCAAGTCGCTGGGCTTTGGCGTGACCGCGTTCGTCAGCATCATGATGGACTCGCACACCAAGGACATGGCGCTGGCGTTCGAGCAGCGGCTGATGGAGATTCCCGAGATTGTCGCCTGCCACAACATATCTGGGCGCTATGACTTCTTGCTGGAGATCCTGGCGCGGGATCTGGAATCGTTTGGCGAGTTCACCCGCGAAGTGCTACAGCGGTTGCCTGGGGTAAAGGAGATTTACTCGAGTTTTTCGTACAAGGCGGTGAAGGAACGGCGGGTAATTCCGGTGTCGGAAAGTCACATCTAAGCTGGAAGTACAGCTTTCTATTCTACCGCCATTGGCATCTTTACCCGAAGCAGAAACCCCGCCACGGCAGGGCTTTCCTGCGCGCTGAAACAGATTTGAATTTGCTGAATGGGGCATTTTGTTACAGCTGCTAGTGCGAGTCGCCGGCCTTTTCCAAAGCCGTTACACGCTGATCCAGCTCACGAACAGCCTCGATCAAAGGCGCAACCAGCTTTTCGTAATCCACCGTCAGCAGCCCGTCCTTTTCATGTACCAGCTCCGGATACACCTTCTGTACGTCCTGGGCGAGCACTCCAATGTCTTCCCGACCGGACTCTATCCACTTCATCCGAACACCGTGAATCTTCATCAGGGTGTCAGTAGAGTCCAGCAGCTCCTTTATATCCGTCTTCAGGCGCGCATCACTGAACGGGCAGCATTTTGCGCCCAGATCGGCACTTGCCATACCCGATAATCCAATAGCCGCTACCAACGTCAATGCTGCAAAAAGACGGGAAAGTTTCATCGCTATGCCTCCTTATGCTCAGGAGCACACAGAGTGAGCGAACGGTTTCCTACTCAATAGTCGGGCTTATCGCCCAAGGCTGTAGGAAAAGGCGACGTGATTTGTAGTATGGAATAGATATGAATGGACATTTCACGCAGCAAAAGAGGGACTTTACGCGTGGCAAATACCAACAAAAAACCCCGCCGAGGCGGGGTTTTCTTTGCAGGCTAGCGCTTAGATCGCGCCACGCTGACGCAGCACGTCCAGCACCTGTTTCACGCCGTCGTCCACGCTGGTGCTCTGGGTGTCGATCACCAGGTCGGCGTCCAGCGGCACATCGAACGGGAAGCTTTCGCCCGGGATGTTGTCGCCACCGGCAGCGTACAGGCCTTGCGGGTCACGCTCACGGCAGGCCAGCGGCGAGGCCTGGACGTAAACGGTCACCAGGCGCTCCTTGCCGATCAGCGCCTTGGCCTGTTCGCGGCCTTCGGCATCCGGGGCGACGAACGCGGCCAGGGTCAGCATGCCAGCTTCGTTGAACTGGCGCGCTACATGGGCGGCGCGGCGCCAGTTTTCGGTGCGGCCGGCGCGGTCCTGCGGCAGGCCCTTGTTCAGGTCGTGGCGCAGGTTCTGGCCGTCGAGCACGTACACCGCACGGCCCATGTCGAACAGCTTGCGCTCCACGGCATAGGCCAGGGTGCTCTTGCCAGCGCCGGACAGGCCGCTGAACAGCACGGTGGCCGGCTGCTGGCCGAAGCGCAGGGCGCGCTCTTCGGTAGACACGTGAGCCTGCTTGCCATGCTGGCCGGTGCTGCCGTGCGGCAGTACTGGCGGGGCGATGATCATGCCGGCGCCGACAGTGCCGTTGGTCAGGCGGTCGATGACGATGAACGCACCGGTGGTGCGGTTGCTGTCATAGCCGTCCAGGGCGATCGAGGCGTCCAGGGCAACCTTGACGCGGCCGATTTCGTTCAGCTGCAGCGCACTGGCAGCGCCCTGCTCCAGGGTGTTCACATCGACCTTGTGGGTGATGCTGGCAATCGAGCCTGGCACGTAGCTGGTAGCACGCTTGATGTCGTACTTCTTGCCCGGGAGCATCGGCTCCTCGGCCATCCACACCAGCATGGCATCGAACTGGTCGGTTACCGGCGGTACGTTGTCGGCATGTACCAGCAAGTCGCCACGGGAGATGTCGATCTCGTCTTCCATGGTCAGGGTAACGGCCTGGCCTGGGCCGGCGTTTTCCAGTTCACCCTCGTAGGTGACGATGGACTTGACCCGGCTGCTCTTGCCCGACGGCAGTACGACGATTTCGTCGCCCTTGTGTACCACACCGCTGGCGATGGTGCCGGCGAAGCCGCGGAAGTTCAGGTTCGGGCGGTTGACGTACTGCACCGGGAAACGCAGGTCGGTGAAGTTGCGGTCAGCCGACACTTCAACGGTTTCGAGGATTTCCATCAACGTCGGGCCGGCGTACCACGGCGATTGCTCGCTGTGGTTGACCACGTTGTCGCCCTTGAGCGCCGACATCGGCACGAAGTGCAGGCTGCTCGGGGTCAGGTTGATGGCTTCGGCGAACTTCAGGTAGTCGGCCTTGATCGACTCGAAGACGCCTTCATCAAAGCCCTTGAGGTCCATCTTGTTGACCGCAACCACGATGTGCTTGATGCCCAGCAGCGAGGCAATGTAGCTGTGGCGGCGGGTCTGGGTCTGCACACCGTAGCGGGCGTCGACCAGGATGATCGCCAGGTCGCAGGTGGACGCGCCGGTGGCCATGTTGCGGGTGTACTGCTCGTGGCCTGGGGTGTCGGCGATGATGAACTTGCGCTTGGCAGTGGAGAAGTAGCGGTAGGCGACATCGATGGTGATGCCCTGCTCACGCTCGGCCTGCAGGCCGTCTACCAGCAGCGCCAGGTCGACTTCTTCGCCAGTGGTGCCGACTTTCTTCGAATCACGGGTGATGGCCTCGAGGTGGTCCTCGTAGATCATCTTCGAGTCGTGCAGCAGGCGCCCGATCAGGGTGCTCTTGCCGTCGTCAACGTTGCCGCAAGTCAGGAAGCGCAGCAGTTCCTTGCGCTCGTGCTGGGCCAGGTAGGCGAGGATGTCCTCGCTGATCAGATCAGATTGGTGCGACATGGAGTAACCCTGAAATTAGAAGTAGCCTTGGCGTTTCTTGTCTTCCATGGAACCGGCGCCATCGTGGTCGATGACGCGGCCCTGGCGTTCGGACGTACGGGTCAGGAGCATTTCCTGAATGATGTCCGTCAGGGTCTCGGCTTCCGACTCCACAGCGCCCGTCAGCGGGTAGCAGCCGAGGGTACGGAAACGCACCTTCTTCTTGACGATGCGCGCTTTCTCTTCATCGGTGAGATGCTCGAGGATGCGTTCGTCGTCGATCATGATCAGGGTGCCGTTCTTCTCGATGACTTCACGCTCGGCGGCGAAGTACAGCGGCACGATCGGGATGCCTTCAAGGTAGATGTACTGCCAGATGTCCAGCTCGGTCCAGTTGGACAGCGGGAAGACGCGGATCGACTCGCCCTTGTTGACCTTGCCGTTGTACACGTTCCACAGCTCTGGGCGCTGGTTCTTCGGGTCCCAGCGGTGCTTGCTGTCACGGAACGAGTACACACGCTCCTTGGCCCGCGACTTCTCTTCGTCGCGGCGCGCGCCACCGAAAGCGGCGTCGAAACCATGCTTGTCCAGCGCCTGCTTCAGGCCCTGGGTCTTCATGATGTCGGTGTGCTTGGAGCTGCCATGGGTGAACGGGTTGATGCCCTGCGCCACACCCTCGGGGTTGACGTGGGTGATCAGCTCCAGGCCCATTTCCTCGACCATCTTGTCGCGGAAGCTGTACATCTCCTGGAATTTCCACTGGGTGTCGACGTGCATCACCGGGAACGGCAGTTTGCCTGGGAAGAAGGCCTTGCGCGCCAGGTGCAGCATCACGGCGGAATCCTTGCCGATCGAGTACAGCATCACCGGGTTGTCGAACTCGGCTGCCACCTCGCGGATGATGTGGATGCTCTCCGCCTCCAGCTGTTTCAAGTGCGTCAGTTTGTCGACCATGGCTACTCACGAAAAACGATCTTATGGACGGCCTGCGGGCCGTGTTCGAGCGAGCCACTTTATCACAGCGGCTTCTTCTATTTAGGAGGCTGGCTAGATCGAAAAAGTCTAACGATATGACTGGGGGTTTGGGCTGGAACGGGGCCGCTGTGCGGCCCATCGCCGGCAAGCCAGCTCCCACAGAGAACGAAGAAGGCTACACCGATGTCAGATCGGGTTCGGGCAATCGATGAACAGGTGCTCCACGGCAAACCGCCGTGCCAGGTAATCGCCCAGCGCCTGCACCCCATAGCGCTCAGTGGCATGGTGCCCGGCGGCGATGAAGCTGACCCCGTTCTCGCGGGCACTGTGATAGGTCTGCTCCGACGCCTCACCGGTGAGGTACAGGTCCACCCCCGCCGCAATCGCGGTGTCGATGTAGCCCTGCCCACCCCCGGTGCACCAACCAACCCGGCGGATCATCTCGTCGCCTTCCACCAGCAATGGCTCACGCCCCAGCACCTCCTGCACCCGCCGGGCAAAGTCGCGCGCGGTCATCGGCTCGGCTAACGAGCCGACCAACCCGACCACCTTGGGGTTCTCCGGGTCCAGCGGCCCTTCGACGGTGATATCCAATTGCCGCGCCAGCTGCACATTGTTGCCCACCTCCGGGTGTACATCCAGCGGCAGGTGGAACGCCAGCAGGCTGATATCGTTGTTCAGCAAGGTCTTCAGCCGACGCTGACGGATACCGGTGATGCAGGGGTTTTCGCCCTTCCAGAAGTAACCATGGTGCACCAGCACCAGGTCGGCCTCGGCCTCGACTGCGGCATCCAGCAACGCCTGGCTGGCGGTAACGCCGCTGACGATGCGGCTGACCTGCGGCCGGCCTTCGACTTGCAGGCCGTTTGGGCAATAATCCTGGATCTTCGCGCTGCCCAGGTAACGCTCGGCTTCCTCGACAAGGGTGTTGAGAGCGACGGCCATGAAAATCTCCTCGAAAACTGCGCTTTTCTCGGGCACAACGCCAATGGAACGCCCGTATAATGCCGGCCATTATGGGCCGTCGCCGGCACTGGGGGAACCGGTGTATGATCGCGCGCGCTCATGCCCCACTGCGCGGCCGCTGGCCCCCGCTCTTTCCAGGATTCGTTCATGTTCAAGGCTTTGCGTTACTTTGGCTGGCCCCTGCTTACCGGCGTACTGATCGCCATGCTGATCATCCAGCGCTTCCCGCAATGGGTCGGCTTGCCCAGCCAGGACGTCAACCTGCAACAAGCGCCGCAGACCACGCGGATCATGCAAGGCCCGGTGTCGTACGCCGACGCCGTGACCCTGGCTGCCCCTGCGGTGGTCAACCTGTACACCACCAAGGTGGTGAACAAGAGCGCCCACCCGCTGTTCGAAGACCCGCAATTCCGCCGCTTCTTTGGTGACAACCTGCCCAAGCAGCGCCGCTGGGAGTCGAGCCTGGGCTCGGCAGTGATCATGAGCCCCGAGGGCTACCTGCTGACCAACAACCACGTCACCAGCGGTGCAGACCAGATTGTCGTGGCCCTGAAGGATGGCCGCGAGACCTTGGCCCGGGTCATCGGCAGCGACCCGGAAACCGACCTGGCAGTGCTGAAGATCGACCTGAAGAGCCTGCCAGCGATCACCATCGGCCGCTCCGACAACATTCACATCGGCGACGTGTCACTGGCCATCGGCAACCCGTTCGGCGTCGGCCAGACCGTGACAATGGGCATCATCAGCGCCACCGGCCGCAACCAGCTGGGCCTGAACAACTACGAAGACTTCATCCAGACCGACGCGGCGATCAACCCAGGCAACTCCGGCGGCGCGCTGGTCGATGCCAATGGCAACCTGGTTGGCATCAACACGGCAATCTTCTCCAAGTCTGGCGGTTCGCAGGGCATCGGTTTTGCCATCCCGGTGAAACTGGCACTGGAGGTGATGAAGTCGATCGTCGAGCACGGCCAGGTAATCCGTGGCTGGCTGGGCATCGAGGTGCAGCCGCTGAGCCAGGAGCTGGCCGAATCGTTCGGCATGAAGGACCGCCCGGGCATCGTGGTGGCGGGTATCTTCCGCGAAGGGCCAGCGGCCAAGGCCGGGTTGCAACTTGGTGACGTGATCTTGAGCATCAACGGCGAACCGGCCGGCGACGGGCGCAAGTCGATGAACCAGGTGGCGCGGATCAAGCCCAACGAGAAGATCACCATCGAGGTGATGCGCAATGGGGAGCAGTTGAAGCTGATTGCCGAGGTGGGGCTGCGGCCGCCACCGGCGCCGGCAGTGGCCACAGAAGAGAAGTAACGCTGCAACCCAGGCTGTTCGCACCCTGTGGGAGCGGCCTTGCGTCGCGATGGGCCGCGTAGCGGACCCAGAAATGCAGCTTCGCAGCACATATCCCCGGGGCCGCTTTGCGGCCCTATCGCGACACAAGGCCGCTCCCACAGTTGATCGCGTCAGCAGTAGCAATGGGGCCGCAAAGCGGCCCCGGCTACATCAATGCAGGATCTGGCTGAGGAACAACTTGGTCCGGTCACTACGCGGCCGGTCGAAGAAGTCATCCGGCGCCGCCTGCTCCACGATCTCGCCCTTGTCCATGAAGATCACCCGGTTCGCCACGGTGCGGGCAAAGCCCATTTCGTGGGTTACGCAGAGCATGGTCATGCCATCCTCGGCCAGGCCTACCATGGTATCGAGTACTTCCTTGACCATTTCCGGGTCCAGCGCCGAGGTCGGTTCGTCGAACAGCATGATCTTTGGTTTCATGCACAACGCACGGGCAATCGCCACACGCTGCTGCTGGCCACCGGACAACTGCCCCGGGTACTTGTGCGCCTGCTCCGGAATACGCACCCGCTCCAGGTAGTGCATGGCAATTTCTTCGGCCTTGCGCCGCGGCATCTTGCGCACCCACATTGGTGCCAAGGTGCAGTTTTCCAGAATGCTCAGGTGCGGGAACAGGTTGAAGTGCTGGAACACCATGCCAACCTCGCGGCGGATCGCCTCGATCTGCTTGAGGTCGTTGGTCAGCTCCACGCCATCGACCACGATGCGCCCCTGCTGGTGTTCTTCCAGGCGGTTGAGGCAGCGGATGGTGGTGGACTTGCCCGAGCCGGACGGCCCGCACAGCACAATGCGCTCACCCTGGCGCACGTTCAGGTTGATGTCCTTGAGCACATGAAACTGGCCGTACCACTTGTTCACACCCTGCATCTGGATGATGCCTTCGGGGCCAGCAGGCTGCTTGATCGCTTCACTCATTTCCAAACTCCTAACGCTTGTGGCCAGTGTCCAGCTTGCGCTCCAGGTGCATGGAGTAGCGGGACATACCGAAACAGAAAATCCAGAACACCAGGGCGGCGAACACGTAGCCCTCGGTGGCCATGCCCAGCCAGGCCGGGTCGGCGGCGGCTTGCTTGACGCTGTTCAGCAGGTCGAACAGGCCGATGATGATCACCAGGCTGGTGTCCTTGAACAGGGCAATGAAGGTGTTGACGATGCCGGGGATCACCAGCTTGAGCGCCTGCGGCAAGATCACCAGGCCCATCGCCCGCCAGTAGCCCAGGCCCATGGCCGCGGCTGCTTCGTACTGGCCCTTGGGGATAGCCTGCAAGCCACCGCGCACCACTTCGGCGATGTATGCCGACTGGAACAGGATCACGCCGATCATCGCCCGCAGCAGTTTGTCGAAGCTCATGCCCTCAGGCAGGAACAACGGCAACATCACCGACGACATGAACAGCACGGTGATCAACGGCACACCACGCCAGAACTCGATGAAGGTCACGCATACCACCTTCACCGCCGGCATTCTCGAACGCCGCCCCAAGGCCAGCAGGATGCCCAGTGGCAAGGCGCCGACGATGCCCACGGTGGCGATCACCAAGGTCAGCATCAACCCGCCCCACTGGCTGGTCGGTACGTTCTCCAGGCCCAGGTAGCCCCCGTGCAGCAGGGTGTAGGCCAGCACCGGGTACAGCACCAGGAAGCCCAGGCCGTAAAAGGCCTTGCGCGGGAAGCGCTTGATGAACAGCGGCGCGGCGCCGAGCACGGCAAGCCACACGGTCAGGTCCACCCGCCAGCGCAGCTCGGCCGGGTAGTAGCCGTACATGAACTGGCCAAAGCGCTGCTGCACGAACACCCAGCAAGCGCCCTCCTTGGTGCAGTCGGCACGAGTGGTGCCGACCCAGTTGGCGTCGATCAACGCCCACTGCAGCAACGGCGGTACGATCAGCCACACCAGGTAGATGGCAAACAGGGTCAGCAGCGTGTTGAGCCAGCTGGAAAACAGATTGGCACGCATCCATGCGAGCACGCCGACGGTTTTCACCGGTGGCGGCATGTCGGGTTTGAAAACATGGGCATTCACGGGCGTATCCTCACCGCTCGATCAGCGCAATGCGCTTGTTGTACCAGTTCATCAGCAGCGAAATGCTGATGCTGATGGCGAGATAAACACTCATGGTGATGGCGATCACCTCGATGGCCTGGCCGGTCTGGTTGAGCACGGTACCGGCGAACAGCGAGACCATCTCCGGGTAGCCGATACCGGCCGCCAGCGACGAGTTCTTCGCCAGGTTCAGGTACTGGCTGGTCAGCGGCGGAATGATCACCCGCAGTGCCTGGGGGATGATCACCTTGCGCAGGGTCGGGCCCTCGCGCAGGCCCAGCGAACGCGCGGCCTCGGTCTGGCCATGGCTGACCGAACGGATACCGGAACGCACGATCTCGGCGATGAAGGCTGCCGTATAGATAGTCAGCGCCAAGGTCAACGCCAGCAGTTCTGGGATCAGTACCCAACCACCAACGAAGTTGAAACCCTTGAGCTGCGGCACTTCCCAGGTCACCGGGCTGCCGAACAACAGCACGCTCAGGCCTGGAATGGCGACCAGCAGCGCCAGCCCCACCCAGAACTTGTGGAACGGCACGCCGGTCTCGTCGAAGCGTTTATTGGCGAAACGCACCATCACGGCAATCGCGGCAATTGCCACCGCCAAGGCCACCATGAAAGGCCAGAAGCCGTCGGCCATCGACGCACCAGGCATGTTCAGGCCCCGGTTGCTGATGAAGAAGGTGTCTTCGATATTGATGCTGCCCCGCGGTCCTGGCAGGGTCAGGAACACGGCGAAGTACCAGAACAGGATCTGCAACAGCGGCGGGATGTTGCGGAAGGTTTCCACATACACGGTCGCCAGCTTGTTGATCATCCAGTTCGGCGACAACCGCGCCACGCCGATGATGAAGCCGAGGAGGGTCGCCAGTACCACGCCAATGAAGGTTACCAGCAGCGTGTTGAGCAGGCCGATGACGAACACCCGCGCATAGCTGTCGGACTCCACGTAGGGGATCAGGTGCTGGGCGATGCCAAAGCCGGCACTGCGCTCGAGGAAGTCGAAGCCCGAGGTGATACCCCGGTGCTGCAGGTTGGTTTGCGTGTTGTGGAACAGGTACCAGCCCAGACCGACCACGAACACGATCGTGAGAATCTGGAACAGCCACGCGCGCACACGTGGATCGCTCAGGGATAACCCCTTTTGTGCGCCGATTCGATTTTGCATGAAGTGCCCCGGAAAGTAGGGTTCCGAACAACCTGCGGCGGCGGGATGCCGCCGCAGGGTGCAACCATCAGCGCACAGGTGGCGCGTACTGGATGCCGCCGTTGTTCCACAGGGCGTTCATGCCACGGTCGATCTTCAGGTCGGTGCTCTGGCCCAGGTTCTTCTCGAACACTTCGCCGTAGTTGCCGACTTGCTTGACGATCTGCACTACCCAGTCCTTGGGCAGCTTGAGGTCCTTGCCGTACTCGCCATCCGCACCCAGCAGGCGGGCGACGTCCGGGTTCTTGGTGGATTTGGCTTCAGCCTCGACGTTCTTCGAGGTGATGCCCGCCTCTTCGGCGTTGAGCATGGCGAACAGGGTCCACTTGACGATGCTGAACCACTCTTCGTCGCCTTTGCGCACCACCGGGCCCAGTGGCTCCTTGGAAATGGTTTCTGGCAGCACTACATAGTCAGTCGGCGCGGCCAGCTTGGAACGCTGGGCGAACAGCTGCGACTTGTCCGAGGTCAGCACGTCGCAACGGCCCGATTCCAGCGACTTGGCGCTCTCGTCGGATGTGTCAAAGGTGATCGGGGTGTACTTCAGGCCATTGGCGCGGAAGAAGTCCGAAACGTTCAGCTCGGTGGTAGTACCGGCCTGGATGCAGATGGTCGCGCCATCGAGCTCCTTGGCGCTGGAAACCCCCAGCTTCTTGTTGACCAGGAAGCCGACGCCGTCATAGTAGGTAACACCGGCGAACACCAGGCCCATGCCGGCATCGCGCGAGCTGGTCCAGGTGGTGTTGCGCGACAGCACGTCGACTTCGCCAGATTGCAGTGCGGTGAAGCGTTCCTTGGCGTTGAGCTGGCTGAACTTGACCTTGCTGGCGTCGCCGAACACGGCGGCGGCCACGGCGCGGCAGACATCGGCGTCGATACCGACGATCTTGCCCTGCGCATCAGGTACCGAGAAGCCTGGAAGACCGTCGCTCACGCCACACTGGACGAAGCCCTTCTTCTTTACCGCATCGAGGGTGGCGCCGGCCTGGGCGGTGCTAACGGCGCCCAGTGCGGCGGCAGCGGTGAGGACTGCCAGGGTGGTTTTCAACATCTTCATTCACAACCTCCAAATCGCTCTTGTTGTATCGAGCCGGAATTGCACCGCACCCTTTTGAGGCATATCCGACCCGTATTGGCTTGTTATTGGGTCAATGGCGCAATGGGCTGTTCTGTGACAGCCTTCGCGTGCAAAGGGTGTTACCGTCACGGCCTGCCCTTTGCATCGAAGGTTGAATTGCAAAGCGCGTACCAAATTTTCTGGCTGTAGCGTTTAAGCGCTCGTCAAGTAGGGAAAGTTGTATCGTTGCGACATTCTTTTTCCGACAATCATTTGCAGCGCCTTCTTTTCACGCACGCCATAACAAGACCCGCACACTTTCGGAGCAGTCATGACCAACCCGCTGATTCTCGAACCGCAGAAAACCGCTGACGCCTGTGTGATCTGGTTGCACGGTCTGGGGGCCGACCGTTACGACTTCCTACCGGTTGCCGAATTCATGCAGGAGCGCCTGCTCAGCACCCGCTTCATCATGCCCCAGGCGCCAACCCGCCCGGTGACCATCAATGGCGGCTACGCCATGCCCAGCTGGTATGACATCAAGGCCATGACCCCGGCCCGCGCCATCGACGAAGCGCAGCTGGAAGAGTCGGCCGAGCAGGTGGTTGCCCTGATCAAGGCCGAGCAAGCCAAGGGCGTCAGCCTGTCGCGGATCTTCCTCGCCGGCTTCTCTCAGGGCGGCGCGGTGGTGCTGCACACTGCTTATATAAAGTGGCAGGAAGCACTGGGCGGGGTCATCGCCCTGTCCACCTATGCCCCGACCTTCAACGACCAGCATCAGCTGAGCGCCTGCCAGCAACGCACCCCGGCCCTGTGCCTGCACGGCGTGCACGACCCGGTGGTGATCCCTTCCATGGGCCGCACCGCCTTCGAGTACCTGAACACCTGGGGCGTTGCTGCCCGCTGGCACGAATACCCAATGGAACACGAGGTGGTGGTCGAAGAGTTGAGCGACATCCACGACTGGCTGGCAAAGCAACTTCAATAAGCCAAGGCCGCCTGTAGTTGTAAGGCTATTCCACTACGCCGCGCCCGAATCTTGCATTACACTGCCCGGCGTACATTCCTTAACCAGTTGATGAGACGATCGTGCTCAAGGCACTCAAGAAAATATTCGGCAAGGGAGACGCCGCGCCACAGGCCGTCGCTCCTGCTGCCAGCGTGACGCCGCCTGCGCCCGCGCCCGAGGCGCGGCCTGTGCCACAACCGGCCGCTCCGCACGCCACCCCAGCCCCCCAGGCTGAACAACCTGACGCCGCCAAGCCACCTGCCGACAAACCGGCCAGTGGCAAACCGCGTCGCGAGCGCAAGCCCAAACCGCAGGCCAGCCTGTGGAAACCGGAAGACTTCGTGGTCGAGCCGCAGGAAGGCAAGACCCGCTTCCACGACTTCAAGCTGTCCAACGAGCTGATGCACGCCATCCACGACCTGGGCTTCCCGTACTGCACGCCGATCCAGGCGCAGGTGCTGGGTTACACCCTGCGTGGCCAGGACGCCATCGGCCGGGCCCAGACCGGTACCGGCAAGACAGCGGCGTTCCTGATTTCGATCATTTCCCAGCTGCAGCAGACGCCACCGCCCAAAGAGCGCTACATGGGTGAGCCACGTGCGCTGATCATCGCGCCGACCCGCGAACTGGTGGTGCAAATCGCCAAGGACGCCATCGCCCTGACCAAGTACACCGGCCTGAACGTGATGAGCTTCGTCGGCGGCATGGACTTCGACAAGCAGCTCAAGGCCCTGGAAGCACGCCACTGCGACATCCTGGTGGCCACCCCAGGCCGCCTGCTGGACTTCAACCAGCGCGGCGAGGTGCACCTGGACATGGTCGAGGTGATGGTGCTGGACGAAGCCGACCGCATGCTCGACATGGGCTTCATCCCGCAAGTGCGCCAGATCATTCGCCAGACGCCGCCGAAAAGCGAGCGCCAGACCCTGCTATTCTCCGCCACCTTCACCGACGACGTGATGAACCTGGCCAAGCAGTGGACCACCAACCCGGCCATCGTCGAGATCGAGCCGGAGAACGTGGCCAGCGAAACGGTCGAGCAGCACGTATATGCGGTGGCCGGCAGCGACAAGTACAAGCTGCTGTACAACCTGGTGACCCAGAACAAGTGGGAACGGGTGATGGTGTTCGCCAACCGCAAGGACGAAGTGCGGCGCATCGAAGAAAAACTGGTGCGCGACGGTATCAATGCCGCCCAGCTGTCGGGCGATGTGCCGCAGCACAAGCGTATCCGCACCCTTGAAAGCTTCCGCGAAGGGCGCATTACCGTGCTGGTAGCCACCGACGTGGCCGGGCGCGGCATTCACATCGATGGCATCAGCCACGTGATCAACTTCACCCTGCCGGAAGACCCGGACGACTACGTGCACCGCATTGGCCGTACCGGGCGTGCCGGGGCTGAAGGCGTGTCGATCAGCTTTGCCGGGGAAGATGATTCTTATCAACTGCCAGCAATCGAAGAGTTGCTGGGGCGCAAGATCAAGTGCGAAATGCCGCCGGATGAGCTGCTCAAGCCGGTGCCCCGTAAACACCACTGATGCCGGGGCTGCTTTGCAGCCCAATCGCCGGCAAGCCAGCTCCCACAGGTACTCCACAGGTTTCGGAAACTGCGCAGTACCTGTGGGAGCGGGTTTACCCGCGAACCGGGGCAAAGCCCAGGCCATCAATCACATAACTACCAGCGCCCCGCCGCATCCTGGTCGCTCTGCTTGCCTTCCACCCACCTAGGCCCTTCCTGGGTATTTTCCTTCTTCCAGAACGGCGCCCGGGTCTTCAGGTAGTCCATGATGAAATTGCAGGCATCGAACGCTGCCTGCCGATGGGCACTGGCCACGCCGACGAACACGATCGGCTCGCCCGGTTCCAGCGCTCCGATGCGGTGCAGCACCTCTACCTTGAGCAACGGCCAGCGCTGCTCGGCCTCGACCACGATCTTGGCCAGGGCCTTTTCGGTCATGCCCGGATAATGCTCAAGGAACATCCCCGCCACTTCCCGGCCATCGTTGAAATCACGCACATAGCCAACAAAACCGACCACCGCGCCCACGCCAACGTTGGCCGCGTGCATGGCATTGGTCTCGGCCCCAGGGTCGAACGCGCCTTCCTGCACTCGCACTGCCATGTTCAGCCTCCGGTCACCGGCGGGAAGAACGCCACTTCATCGCCCTCTTCCAGCGGCTCATCGAGCTTGCACAGCTCTTCGTTGCGCGCGCACATCAGGTTCTGTTCGGCCAGCAGTTCATACTGCCCACCCTTGCCCAACAAGGCCTGACGCACATCGTCGACAACCTTGAACTCACCCTCTACACGCTCGGCATCCACGCCCAGCAGCTCGCGGTAGCGGGCGAAATACATCACCTTGACCTTCATCACGCCTGCACCTTGTAGTGGCCGCTCTTGCCGCCCAGTTTTTCCAGCAGGCGCACCTGTTCGATGACCATGCCTTTATCCACAGCCTTGCACATGTCATAGATGGTCAGCGCCGCAACGCTGGCAGCGGTCAGCGCTTCCATCTCCACACCGGTCTGCCCGGCAAGCTTGCAGCGGGCGACGATACGTATGGCGTCCTGGCCCTCGGCGCTGAGCTCGACCTTGACGCTGGTCAGCATCAGCGGGTGGCACAGCGGGATCAGGTCGCTGGTCTTTTTCGCCGCCTGGATCCCGGCAATGCGCGCCACGGCGAACACGTCGCCCTTGGGGTGTTCGCCGTCGACGATCATCTGCAAGGTCTGCGGCAACATGCGAACACGTGCCTCGGCGGTGGCCTCGCGCTCGGTCACGGCCTTTTCAGTGACGTCGACCATGTTGGCCCGCCCCTGGGAATCAAGATGTGTCAGCACTGCTCTGCTCCTGTGAAGGGAACCTGCAGTGTAAACCTGTGGGTCAGGTTTGAGCAGAGGGATGCGTCAACTGGGCCGGCCTCTTCGCGGGTAAACCCGCTCCCACAGATACCGCGCTGCCCTCAGGTTTTACGCTGTACCTGTGGGAGCGGGCTTACCCGCGAAGAGGCCGGGCGGCGAACCGCCCGGCGGGGAAGGTTACAGATGCGACTCGGCGTACTCGGCCAGCACCGAGCGTGGTACGCCCTGCAGGGTGATGTGCACGCCATGGGGGAAGTCCTTGAAACGCTCGGTCAGGTAGGTAAGGCCCGAGCTGGTCGCGGACAGGTAGGGGGTGTCGATCTGCGCCAGGTTACCCAGGCAGACCACCTTGGACCCGGAGCCGGCACGGGTGATGATGGTTTTCATCTGGTGCGGCGTCAGGTTCTGGCACTCGTCGATCAGGATCAGGCTCTGCTGGAAGCTGCGGCCACGGATGTAGTTCAGCGACTTGAACTGCAACGGCACGCGCTCGAGGATGTACTCGACGCTGCCATGGGTGCTTTCGTCATCCATGTGCAAGGCTTCGAGGTTGTCGGTGATGGCACCCAGCCATGGCTCCATCTTCTCTGCTTCGGTACCCGGCAGGAAGCCGATCTCCTGGTCCAGCCCCTGCACGCTGCGGGTGGCGATGATGCGCCGGTAGCGCTTGCTGACCATGGTCTGCTCGATGGCTGCAGCCAGGGCCAGGATGGTTTTACCGGATCCGGCAGCACCGGTCAGGTTGACTAGGTGGATATCCGGGTCGAGCAGGGCGAACAGCGCCAGGCTCTGATGGATGTCGCGCGGTTTCAAGCCCCATGCTTCCTGGTGCAGCAGTGGCTCCTGGTGCAGGTCGAGCAGCAGCAGCTCATCGTTGCGGATGCCCTTGATCCAACCGACAAAGCCCTGCTCATCGATGATGAACTCGTTGACGTGAACTGCGGGCAGGTTGTCGATCATTTGCACGCGGTGCCAGGTACGGCCACGCTCCTGCCGGGTATCGACCTTGCTGACCCGGTCCCAGAATGAGCCGGTTACCGAATGGTAGCCCTTGGACAGCAAGGACACGTCATCCACCAACTGGTCGGTGCTGTAGTCCTCGGCCGCGATGCCACAAGCGCGCGCCTTCAGGCGCATGTTGATGTCTTTGGTCACCAGCACCACGTCCAGGTCGGTGCGCCGGCTGCGTACTTCGAGCAAGGTGTTGATGATAATGTTGTCGTTGAGGTTTTCCGGCAGCAACTTGCTGGGTTCGTTGCGCGGGCTCATCAGGATCGACAGGAAGCCCTTGGGCCCGCTCTTGTTGCGCTGGATCGGCACGCCCTGCTCGACATCGCTGGGCGAGGCGTCACCGAGGGTCTGGTCGATCAAACGGATGGCCTGGCGGCACTCGGCGGCGATGGTCTGTTTACCGGTCTTGAGCTTGTCGAGTTCCTCCAGCACCGTCATCGGGATGGCAACGTGATGCTCCTCGAAGTTGAGTAATGCGTTGGGGTCGTGAATCAGGACGTTGGTATCGAGCACATAGAGGATTGGCTTGCTGGAGGAAGGGTTGCGTCCTTGGTCATCCATACTCGGTCACCTTATGTCGAAGCCACACGGCACGGTCTGCTGCGCCGCAAAGTGACTGCCGTGCTCCCCGTATCCGCGTTGCTACGGGCGGGAAGTGAACCTGGCAAGGTGGGCCTGGATGACGCCACCTGTGCTGCAGGAATCGGCTGTCTGGTTTCTTCATACCGCAAAAACCATGACCAAAAAAAGCATTTTTACGAGAATTTGAAGTTTATTTTTCCGATTGACGAAGAGGCCTTGGCGGCAAAGCCAGAGGGGACTACGCTCAGAAGTCATACCCTCTATTCGCGATAAGCATATTCGCGGCAATCCGCCCAGCCGATGCCACTCTGGGCGGTATTGCGCAGCAACCACTCCAGCGCCGGTTGGGCCTTGGGCTGGCTGTCATGCATCTGGATCACGCCCTTGCGCCACAGCAGCATCAGGGTCAGCACCCGCTGCGCCGAGGCCTCTGCACTCAATGCGCCATCGTCCTGGGCATCGATATCCCACAACGACACCCGCAACTGCTGGCTGGCCATGAACGCCTCGCCATCGGCCCGGCGCTGGCCATAAGGCGGCCGGAACAGCGGTACATATTGCTGCGGCAAGTCGGCCTGCACCCGCGCCTGGCTACGCCGCAGCGAGTCCTGCCAGCCCGTCCACTGCGCATGGGAGCGGTATTCCCAGCCCTGGATGCCCACGCACTGCCTGCCATAGAGCTGGCGCAGCGCGTTCGCCGCGCCGGCGTCGCGGCGTTGCTGCAAGCGGTTGCCGAGTACGAAGAACATGCCTTCAAGCTTTTGCCGGCGCAGGTATTCGGCCAGTGAGTCGGTACTGCCGGCATCAGGCCCCGGCCCACCGACGAAGGTCAGCAGGAACATGCGGTCGTTCAGTTCATCACCATTACGCTCGCGCGAGGACAGCCGCTCCACCTCACTGCTGGTCTGCGGCAGTAACGCAGCCTTGCGCAGCTGTTCATCCAGGTAGCGCGCATGGAACTGGTGGCTTGGCTCGATCCAGCCGGTATAAAACGTGCCGACATCAGTAGCGAACGTCGCCGCCTGCGTGCGCAAATCCGCCATTGAAGTTACCGGATAGCAAAACGACGCATCCTGCTCGCAACTGCGTTGCGCCTGCTGGTACCCCTCCCACAAACGCTGCCACATGTGTGCCCGCACTTGGCGAACCTTCTGCAGGTTGATCTGCCGCAACCCCACCCGCGCCGCCAACGCCGCATCGTCCAGCAGCTCGCTTTCATGCAGCGCCTGGGCGAACGAGAGGATTTCGGCCCGCGAAGCCACATCGAACAGCGCCGGGCTGTCCAGCTTCTCGGGCCACAGGCTGCGGTCCATGCTGACTTGTGGTGATGGGGCGGCTTGCACGGCCAGGCTCAGCAGAGCGGCCAGCAAGGCAGGGGCGATGCGCACGGTTGAAGGCTCCGCAACGGCAAAACGCGCACTATAGCGCCTGTACCGGCCATGGTCTGTGACTATCGTCGCCATAGTTTGGACTTGCACCGCACAGCCCGTAGAATCCCCGGCCAACGATGCCAGGAGCCGACCCGATGCTGACGGTGATTTCCCCCGCCAAGACCCTCGACTACGACACCAAGCCTGTGACCGAGCGTTTCACCTTGCCCCAGTACCTGGACGACTCCCAGGAACTGATCCAGCAGCTGCGCGAGCTGTCGCCAGCGCAGATCAGCGAGCTGATGCACCTGTCCGACAAGCTCGCCGGCCTGAATGCCGCGCGCTTTGGCAGCTGGACCCCGGACTTTACCCCGGCCAATGCCAAGCAAGCGCTGTTGGCATTCAAGGGTGACGTGTACACCGGCCTCGACGCCGAGAGCCTGGGCGAGGACGACTTCAGCTACGCGCAAGGCCACCTGCGCATGCTTTCGGGCCTGTACGGCCTGCTGCGCCCGCTCGACCTGATGCAGCCTTACCGCCTGGAAATGGGTACCAAGCTGGCCAACGCCCGCGGCAAGGACCTGTATGCCTTCTGGGGCACGCGCATCAGCGAATGGTTGAACCAGGCCCTGGCCGACCAGGGTGATGACGTGCTGCTGAACCTGGCCAGCAACGAGTACTTCAGCGCGGTAAAACGCAGTGCCCTGAAGGCCCGGGTGATCAACGTCGACTTCAAGGACCTGAAGAACGGCCAGTACAAGATCATCAGCTTCTACGCCAAGAAAGCCCGCGGCATGATGAGCCGCTTCGTCATCCAGCAGCGCATCAGCGACCCGGAGCAGCTCAAGCAGTTCGATGTGCAGGGCTACTACTACAGTGCCGAGCAGTCCAAGGCAGACCACCTGGTGTTTCTGCGCGATCATCCCACCGAGTAAGCCTGACAGGTCCTCTTCGCGGCTAAAGCCGCTCCCACAGGTATTGCGCTGGCTTCGGGTTCTCCCGAACCTGTGGGAGCAGGTTTACCCGCGAACACCGGCAAAGCCGGTGCCATCCACCGTGCCCGCGAAGAGGCCAGTAGCCACGATACCCCCTCCCGCCCTGCAACAGGGCAAGCTTCAAATTGCCATTACGACATAAATCCGACGCCAAAAATCCAGCACACCTACCTTTATCGCCAAACGCCATAAGACCGTTCATAGCTTTTTTGACGAATTTTGAAAAATATTTTTCGATGCTGGCATAAAAACATCTCGCAACAGTTTCGTCCTTTATATATAGGGGCAAAACACCCACGTGCTATCAGATTGAAATTGCCCACCTCTGAATAAATATTTAGAAATCTTTCATCCGGGTGAAACTCACTCAGGAACTTCTCATACGGCCAACCGCTCATAGTGCCGTAACGATTTTCCTGCCTGCGGGCTGTGAGAGATGACTTACAGATGACAACGGCAGGTATCCACTACCCGCTTAGGTAACTTCGACAGGCATCACGGGTTCCCCCGAAAGCCCTGTCCACGCAGGAGAGACGCGTCCCTTACAATTCGTCCTAGTGGTTGATTTCAAAGGATTTTTCCACTTGAAAAAACAAGCACAGCAACGCGCCAAGTAGCGCTTTGCAATAAAGACGGCTGCATTCCAGGGCACGTTTTTTAATTAATGGCTATTTACTGCCACATTTGAGTGCATAACTTTTGCGCTCCGGATTTATTTTGCCTGCGCTCGGCGAAGTGTGCTTTCGCCATGGATCCGTGCGCCCGAAAACTGTTGTTAATCAACCCAGCCCGGCACTTCTCGGAGGTGCCGGCGTGATAAACACATGAGGTGATAGCGATGCGTATCAGCATCTTTGGTTTGGGTTATGTGGGTGCAGTCTGTGCAGGCTGCCTGACGGCGCGTGGCCATGAAGTGATCGGTGTGGACGTGTCCAGCACCAAGATCGACCTGATCAACCAGGGCAAGTCGCCCATCGTCGAACCTGGCCTGGAAGCACTGCTGCAACAGGGCATCGCTAATGGCCGCCTGCGCGGTACTACCGACTTCGCCGAAGCCATCCGTGCCAGCGACGTGTCGATGATCTGCGTGGGTACCCCTAGCAAGAAGAACGGCGACCTGGGCCTGGAGTACATCGAGTCGGTGTGCCGCGAAATCGGCTACGTGCTGCGTGACACCACCCGCCGCCACACCATCGTGGTGCGCAGCACCGTGCTGCCAGGCACCGTCAAGAATGTGGTCATCCCGATCCTCGAAGACTGCTCGGGCAAGAAGGCCGGCGTCGACTTCGGTGTCGCGGTCAACCCGGAATTCCTGCGTGAAAGCACCGCGATCAAGGACTACGACCAGCCACCGATGACCGTCATCGGCGAGCTGGACAGCGCCAGCGGCGACATCCTCCAGGCCCTGTACGAAGAGCTCGACGCCCCGGTCATCCGCAAGCCGATCGAAGTGGCCGAGATGATCAAGTACACCTGCAACGTGTGGCACGCCACCAAGGTCACCTTCGCCAACGAAATCGGCAACATCGCCAAGGCCGTCGGCGTCGATGGCCGTGAAGTGATGGACGTGGTCTGCCAGGACAAGGTGCTGAACCTGTCGCAGTACTACATGCGCCCTGGCTTCGCCTTCGGCGGCTCGTGCCTGCCGAAAGACGTGCGCGCCCTCACCTACCGTGCCGCCAGCCTCGACGTGCGCGCACCGCTGCTCGACTCGCTGATGCGCAGTAACGAGTCGCAGGTACAGAACGCCTTCGAGCTGATCGAAGCCCACGACAAGCGCAAGGTCGCCCTGCTGGGCCTGAGCTTCAAGGCCGGCACCGACGACCTGCGCGAAAGCCCGCTGGTGGAACTGGCCGAGCGCCTGATCGGCAAGGGCTACCAGCTGGATATCTACGACGAGAACGTGCAGTACGCCCGCGTCCACGGGGCGAACAAGGACTACATCGAGTCGAAGATCCCGCACGTGTCGTCGCTGCTCAACGCCGACTTCCAGAAGGTCATCGACAACGCCGACATCATCGTCCTCGGCAACCGTGACGAGCAGTTCCGCGCCCTCGCCCAGCAAGCGCCGGCCGGCAAGCACGTGATCGACCTGGTCGGCTTCATGAGCAAAGCGACCTGTACCACCAGCCGCACCGAAGGCATCTGCTGGTAAGTGCCTGGCCGGGCAGCGCAAGCCTCCCCACTTGCGCTGCCCACCTTCCCCCGAATTCTCGACGGATGCTGAACATGCAAAGGCTCCAGACAGTGCTGTTGCAGTGCGCCGGTTGGCTGCTCTACATGAGCCTGCTCATGTTGATCGCCCTGGCCCTGCCAGCCGATATCTTCGACTCGCAGTCGAAGCACTTCATCTTCCTGGTCGGCGCAGTCGGCATCTGGCGCTATTCCATGGGCGCCACCCATTTCATCCGCGGCATGATCTTTCTTTACGGCGTGTACCCGTACCTGCGCCGCAAGGTGCAGAAAATGGGCAACGCTGCCGACCCGTCGCATGTGTACCTGATGGTGACCAGCTTCCGTATCGAAGCGCTGACCACCGCCCAGGTGTACAGCTCGGTGATCCGCGAGGCAATCAACTGCGGCTTCCCCACCACCGTGGTCTGCTCGTTGGTGGAAATGTCCGATGAACTGCTGGTGAAGAGCCTGTGGGCCAAATACAACCCGCCGGCCCACGTGAAGCTGGACATCGTGCGCATCGCCGGCACCGGCAAGCGTGACGGCCTGGCCTACGGCTTCCGTGCCATCTCGCGCATGCTGCCAGACGACAACGCCGTGGTGGCGGTGATCGACGGTGACACCGTGCTGGCCGATGGCGTGGTACGCAAGACCGTGCCGTGGTTCAAGCTGTTCCCCAACGTTGGCGGCCTGACCACCAACGAGTTCTGCGAAGTGCGCGGCGGCTACATCATGAGCGAGTGGCACAAGCTGCGCTTCGCCCAGCGCCACATCAACATGTGCTCGATGGCCCTGTCCAAGCGCGTGCTGACCATGACCGGGCGCATGTCGATGTTCCGCGCCAGCGTGGTGACCAACCCCGAGTTCATCGCCGACGTCGAAAGCGACTCGCTGATGCACTGGCGCCTGGGCCGCTTCAAATTCCTTACTGGTGACGACAAGTCCAGCTGGTTCAGCCTGATGCGCCTGGGCTACGACACTTTCTACGTGCCGGACGCCGCCATCAACACGGTCGAGCACCCGCCGGAGAAGAGCTTCCTCAAGGCCAGCCGCAAGCTGATGTACCGCTGGTACGGCAACAACCTGCGGCAGAACTCCCGTGCGCTGGGCCTGGGCCTGCGCCGCTTGGGGCTGTTCACCAGCATCGTGCTGTTCGACCAGCGCGTGTCGATGTGGACCAGCCTGCTGGGCCTGACCGTGGCGGTGATCGCCAGCCTCAAGTTCGGCCTGGCGTTCCTGCTGGTGTACCTGCTGTGGATCGGCATCACCCGCCTGATCCTCACCATCATGCTGCTGTGCTCCGGCCACAACGTAGGCCCGGCCTACCCGCTGATTCTCTATTACAACCAGATCATCGGCGCGCTGATGAAGATCTACGTGTTCTTCCGCCTCGACAAGCAGTCGTGGACGCGTCAGCCCACTGCCCTCAAGCGTGACCTCGCCAGCTTTCAACAATGGTTCAACACCTGGTCCTCGCGGACCATGACCTTCTCGGCTGCCAGCATCTTCGTTGCTGTGCTGTTCATGGTCGTGTGAGCCCAACCCGGATCGGATCTAACAGGAACAAACCACCATGAATACCGCCGTGAACGTCAATGTCGTGCATGAGTCCGAAGCCCAGCGCCAACACGCTCGGGTGCGCATTCCCGCCAAACTGCGTTTCCTGGACGCCCAGCGCCAGACCCACGAAGTGAAGGTCGACGACCTTTCCGCCGGTGGCCTGAGCTTCCACACCAAGCAACAGCTGGCGGTGGGTGATGTGCTGCGTGGGCGCCTGCAGTTCGTGGTCGACAACCTCGGCCTGTCGATCGACATCGAGTTCCAGGTGCGCTCCTACAACCCGAGCAGCGGCCGTACCGGCGCGCAGTTCCAGAACCTCGAACCACGCGACATCGCCACGCTGCGGCACATCATCACCAGCCACCTTTCTGGCGAGCTGATCAGCATCGGCGACGTACTCAGCACCCTGCAGCGCGACAACTTCACCAAGGCACGCAAGCAGAAGGACGGCGGTGCCGGCCTGAGCGCCTTTGGCCGCCTCAAGGCCGTCACCGTCACCCTCGGCGTGTTCGTGGTCGGCGTGGCTGCCTTCGGCTTCGTCGCCAAGTCGCTGTACGGCATGTACTTCGTCAGCCATGCCGAAGCCGGTGTGGTCGCGGTGCCCACCACCAACGTCACCATGCCGCGCGACGGCACCGTGAACAGCCTGGTGGAAAGCGGCGGGCAGATCGCCAAGGGCGCGCCACTGGCCAGCTTCACCACCAGCATGCTGGACATGCTCAAGGGCAACCTGGACGACGCGCAGCTGGAACCGGCGAAAATCGAGGAACTGTTCGGCAAGCAGCTGTCCGGCACCCTCACCAGCCCCTGCGATTGCGTGGTCGCCCGCCAGCTGGTGGACGACGGCCAGTACGCCGCCAAGGGCCAGCCGATCTTCCAGCTGATCCCGCGCACCACCAACCCGATGGTCGAGGCGCGTTTCAGCTACCGCCAGTTCGACGAGGTCAAGCCAGGCACCCGAGTCAATTTCCAGGTCGCCGGCGAAGACGAAGTACGCACTGGCCAGATCGTCAGCAGCGCCAGCCTGGACAGTGAAAACCTTGCCTCCGATATCCGCGTGCAGATCAAGCCTGATGACGGCCTGCCTGCAGAACTGGCCGGCCGCCCGGCTTCGGTCAACAGCGACCGTGGCCCGTCGTTGAACTGGCTGATCGACAAAGCCGTGGCCCGTGGCTTGTAAGAGGGAAAGCCTATGACTAGCCAACGACCCGCTCCCACAGGGATTGCACCAGCTCGCCCGCTAGTATGGTGCAGCCTGGCCATGGCCATCGCCTTGGCCGGCTGTGCCGGCCTGCCCGACCAGCGCCTGGCAAACGAAGCCATGAAGCGCGGTGACACGGCACTGGCCGAGCGCAACTACAAGGCCTTGGCCGACCTGGGCTACAGCGAAGCGCAAGTGGGCCTGGCCGACATCAAGGTGGCCACCCGCGACCCATCGCAAATCAAGGAAGCCGAGGCCACTTACCGCGCCGCAGCCTCTACTTCGCCGCGTGCACAGGCGCGCCTCGGCCGCCTGCTGGTGGCCAAGCCCGACAGCACCCAGGCCGAGCGCGAAGAAGCCGAAACACTGCTCAAGCAAGCGGCCAGGCAAGGTGAAAGCAACACCCTGATCCCGCTGGCGATGCTCTACCTCAGCTACCCGCAGAGTTTCCCCAAGGTCAACGCGCAACAGCAGATCGACCAGTGGCGCGCTGCCGGCAGCCCGGAAGCCGGCCTGGCCCAGATACTGCTGTACCGCACCCAGGGCACCTACGACCAGCAATTAGGCGATGTGGAGAAGATCTGCAAGGCAGCCCTGAATAGCACTGACATCTGCTATGTCGAACTGGCCACCGTGTACCAGAAGCGCAGCCAGGCCGACCAGCAGGCCGCCCTGCTCAGCCAGCTGAAAGCCGCCTACGCCCGTGGCGCGGTGCCAGCCACCCGGATCGACAGCGTGGCCCGGGTACTGGCCGACCGCAGCCTCGGCCAGACCGACGAGAAAACCGCCAAGGACCTGCTCGAGCAAGTGGCGCCGGCCAACCCGGCGTCCTGGGTCAGCCTGGCGCAACTGGTCTACGACTTCCCCGAGCTGGGCGATACCGACCAGTTGCTGGCCTACATCGACAAAGGCCGCGAAGCCGAACAGCCACGCGCCGAGCTGTTGCTGGGCCGCCTGTACTACGAAGGCAAGACCCTGCCAGCCGACGCCCAAAAAGCCGAGCAACACCTGCAAGCCGCCGCCGACGCCGGCGAAATCAGCGCCCATTACTACCTGGGCCAGCTGTACCGCCGCGGTTACCTGGGCAACGTCGAGCCACAGAAGGCCGTCGACCACCTGCTGGCCGCTGCCCGTGGCGGGCAGAACAGCGCCGACTACGCCTTGGCCCAGCTGTTCAGCGAAGGCCACGGCATTCGCCCGCAACCCGGCAACGCCTGGGTATTCGCCCAGCTGTCGCAGGTCAACCCAACGCCGCAATCGGGCGAACTGCTGCAGCAACTCGACCAGCAACTGACCCCCGACCAGCGCAGCCAGGCCCAGCAACTGCTGGCGCAGGAAAAGCAGGCACGCGGCAGCATGAGCCAAGGCGCCAACAGCACCCTGGCCATCGAAGCCCTGCAAGACGACGAAAAAGAAGTAGACGGTGAGGACTCGCTATGACGCTCAATCCCTTCGTGAAAGCTGGCATCGGCCTGAGCTTCGCCCTGCTGTGGTCCTGCCCGACCCTGGCGGAAATGACCGCCGAAAAAAACTTCGGCCTGGATGTGAAAATTACCGGCCAGTCGGAAGACGACCGTGACCTCGGCACCCGCCCTGGCGGCGACGTCAACGGCCTGGGCCTGGACCTGCGCCCGTGGGTGTATGGCGAGCGTGGCAACTGGAGCGCCTATGCCATGGGCCAGGCAGTCGCGGCCACCGACACCATCGAAACCGACACGCTGCGCCAGAACGACGACGGCACCACTACCGATAGCGGTGACGACAGCCGCAAGCCTGACAAGAACTACCTGGCCATGCGCGAGTTCTGGGTAGGCTACAGCGGCCTTACCGCCTACCCCGGCGAGCAACTGCGCCTCGGCCGCCAGCGCCTGCGCAGCGACGACGGCATGTGGCGTGATACCAACATCGAAGCGCTGAACTGGACCTTCGACACCACCCTGCTCAAGGCCGACCTGGGCGTGGCCCAGCGCTTCAGCGAATACCGCACCGACCTCACCGAGCTGGCCCCGGAAGACAAGGACCGCACGCACATCTATGGCAACGTCGCCACGCAGTGGACCCCTGGCCACTGGGTCGGCGTGCGCGCCCACCACACGCATGACAGCGGCAGCCTGAAGAGCCCCGGCGAAACCGTCGACGCGCTGGACAAGACCCGCACCGGCGACCTCACCTGGCTGGGCCTTGAGGCCAACAGCGACGCCTACAACTGGCGCAACGATCACACCATCAACTACTGGAGCAGCCTGACCTGGCTGACCGGTAACCGCGATACCCTCAGCAGCCAGGCCGTTGGCGACGACCAGGTTGCGACTGGCAAGCAGAGCGGCGACGTCAACGCATGGGCCACCGACCTCGGCATCCGTCTGCGGCTGGACCCCAACTGGCAGGTCGGCGCAGCGTATGCCCGTGGCAGCGGCGGCGGTGGCGACGACGGTTCGAACAACTACGAGCAGACCGGCCTGGAGAGCAATCGCTCCAACTACACCGGCACCCGCTCGCGTGTGCACCGCTTCGGCGAAGCCTTCCGTGGCGAGCTGGGCAACCTGCAAGCGGCCACCCTGTTCGCCTCCTGGCAGCTGCGCGACGACTACGACGCCAGCTTCATCTACCACAAGTTCTGGCGTGTCGACGGCAACCAGAACATCGGCTCCAGCGGCATCAACGCAACGGTCAACGACGACGGCGTGAACCGCCCGCTGGTCGATGGCGAAAAAGACCTTGGCCAGGAAATGGACGTGGTCGTGACCAAGTACTTCAAGCAAGGCCTGCTGCCGGCATCGATGAGCCAGGCCATCGACGAACCTTCGGCCCTGGTGCGCCTGCGTGCCGGTGTGTTCAAGCCGGGCGACGCCTACGGCAAGGAAGCGGATTCGTACATGCACCGCGCCTTCGTCGACGTGATCTGGCGCTTCTGAGGCCGGGAGAAACCTGATGAACCTTCACCCGCACTTACGTCACAGCCTGCTGGCCAGCGCCCTGCTGCTGGCCTCGGGCCTGGCCGTCGCCGCAGAGCCCAAGGTAATCGCCAAGGAATTGCAGCAGGCCAAGACCTACACGGTGGCCAGCGCGCCGATCGAGCCGCTGCAAATGGACCCGCCAAAGCTGCCCGACCTGACCGGCTTCACGGCCGAGGCGGTGCAGAAGAAGATCGACCGCCGCCACAAAGGCAAGGTCAGCCTGCGCCGGATGTTCCAGGAGGACTCCCTCAAGGAGTTCGTCGGCGGCGACAACAAGGCGGCCGAGTGGGTGCAGCGCCAGCACGGCATTCCGCAGGCGATCTTTGTCGATGACGGCCATGTCGACCTGGTCGAGCTGAGCAAGCAGGTACCCAAGCAGTACCTCAGCGAAGTCGAGCCAGGCGTGTACCTGGCGCGCCTGCCGATCGTGGTCGGGCAGAAGGGCATCCTCGAGATCGACGGCAAGGTCAAGCAGCTGCGCCTGTCCCAGGAAGGCGGCGCGTTCCTGGTCAACGACGGCAAGCTGTTCGTTACCGACACCCAGGTGACCGGCTGGCGCGAAAAGGAAAATGGCCCGGCGACCTTCCGTTCGCCCAAGGAATTCCGCCCGTTCCTGCTGTCGTGGGGCGGCACCGAGACCTACATCGTCAACACCAAAATGGCCAGCTTCGGCTACGCCAAGTCCAAGTCGTATGGCGTGAGCATCTCGCAGTACACGCCGAACATGGCCAAGCGCATGGGCCGCCCTGAGCCCACCGGCTGGATCATCGGCTCGGAGTTCAGCGACATGTGGTACGGCTTCTACTGCTACGAAACCCAGGACTTCGTGGTCAAGGACAGCACCTACCGCGACAACATCGTCTATGGCATCGACCCGCACGACCGCTCGCACCGGCTGATCATTGCCGGCAACACGGTGTACGGCACCAAGAAGAAGCACGGCATCATCGTTTCGCGTGAGGTCAACGACAGCTGGATCATCAACAACAAGAGCTTCGACAACAAGCTCTCGGGCGTGGTGATCGACCGTAACAGCGTCAACAACCTGGTGGCCTACAACGAGATCTACCGCAACCACACCGACGGCATCACCTTGTACGAAAGCGGCGACAACCTGCTGTGGGGCAACAAGCTGATCAACAACCGCCGCCACGGCATCCGCGTGCGTAACAGCGTGAACATTCGCCTGTACGAAAACGTCGCCATGGCCAACGGCCTGGTGGGTGTGTACGGCCACATCAAGGACCTGTCCGACACCGACCGCGACATCGCCCTCGACCCGTTCGACACCAAGGTATCGCTGATTCTGGTTGGCGGTGAACTGGCGGCCAACGGCTCCGGGCCACTGTCGATCGACTCGCCGCTGTCGGTCGAGCTGTACAAGGTGTCCATGCTCGCCCCGCGCAAGGCCAACGGTATCAGCCTGAACGGCATCCTCGGCGAACGCCAGGACGAAATCCTCGACCTGCTGGTGCGCCAGCAGAAGGCTGTGCTGATCGACCCGGTCGAACGCCAGACCGAAATGATCGATTAAGGAAGCCCAGACCATGACTCCACACCTGATGAAACTGCTGGGCCTGTCCGCGGCCCTCCTGGCGATCAGCCAAGGCGTGCGCGCCGAAGACGTCAAGGCCCCGACCTTCAGCGCCGAGCCTTGCTGCCAGCTGTGCCCGGAGGCGCACGACGCCAGCCGCTACACCACCCGCTACCAGCAGAACTTCACCACGCTGGTGCAGGCCAAGGGCGACTGGCTGTTCCGTACCCGCGAAGACCTGCGCACCGAGTTCAACACCACCCCGGCCGGCTACAAACGCCTGCAGCAAGTGCACGACGCGTTCAAGAAGCGCGGCGTGGAACTGGTGGTGGTGTACCAGCCGACCCGTGGCCTGGTGAACCGCAACATGCTCAACCCGGCCGAAAAAGCCGCCTTCGACTACCAGAAGGCCCTGGGCAACTACCAGGCCATGCTCAAGCGCTTCGCCAGCATGGGCTACAACGTGCCCGACCTGTCGCCGCTGACCAACGAGCAACTGGCCGCCGCCGACCAGGGCAAGGACTTCTACTTCCGTGGCGACCAGCACTGGACGCCATACGGCGCCGAGCGCGCGGCGAAGATCGTGGCCGACACCGTGCACAAGATGCCGGCCTTCGAAGGCATCCCGCGCAAGGAATTCGAAACGAAAAAGTCCGGGCGCATGGGCAAGACCGGCACCCTGCACAACGTTGCCGGCCAGTTGTGCGGCACCAGCTACGCGGTGCAGTACATGGACCAGTTCGCTACCGAGCCGAAAGGCTCCAGCGGCGGTGACGACCTGTTCGGTGACGGCGGCAACGCGCAGATCACCCTGGTCGGCACCAGCCACAGTGGCAAGAACTACAACTTCTCGGGCTTCCTCGAACAATACATCGGCGCCGACGTGCTCAACGTCGCCTTCCCTGGCGGTGGCCTGGAAGGTTCGATGATCCAGTACCTGGGTAGCGAGGAGTTCCAGAAGAACCCGCCGAAGATCCTGGTATGGGAATTCTCCCCGCTGTACCGCCTGGACCAGGAAACCATCTGGCGGCAAATCCTCGGCCTGCTCGACGACGGCTGCGACGACCGCCCGGCCCTGATGAGCGCCAGCACCACCCTCAAGCCCGGCAAGAACGAGCTGATGGTCAACGGCAAGGGCGGCGTGCTCAAAGACCTGATCAACCGCAACCTGCAGATGGACGTCAAGTTCGCAGACCCGTCGGTGAAGGTGCTGCAGGCCACCCTGTGGTACCTCAACGGCCGCCACGAGGACATCAAGCTGGAAAAACCGGAAACCTCCGACACCGACGGGCGCTTTGTCTTCCAGATGCGTGAAGACGAGGACTGGGCCAGCCAGAGCCTGCTGGCCTTTGAAATCCAGGGCCCGGAACAAGGCACGCAGAAAGTCGAAGCCAAGCTCTGCAAACGCAACAACTTCGCCGTGCCCGCGCAGACCGCGCAGGCCGGCCAGTGAGGCGACCATGATTCCGTTCAAGCGAATTTCCAGCCCCGCCCTGCTCGCTCTGGCGTTGTGCGGCGGTGCCGCGCACGCCGCGCTGGTACCGCCCCAGGGTTACTACGAGGGGATCGAAAAGCTCAAGACAGGCGACGGTAACTTCCGCTGCGCAGCGGCACCCAAGCCGTACACCGGCGCCCTGCAGTTTCGCAGCAAGTACGAAGGCTCGGACAAGGCGCGGGCGACACTCAACGTCGCCTCGGAAAAGGCCTTCCGCAAGTCGACCGAAGACATCACCACCCTTGAGAAAGGCGTGAGCAAGATGGTCGGCCAGTACATGCGTGACGGCCGCCCGGCGCAGCTTGACTGCACCCTGGCCTGGCTGGGCAGCTGGGCACGCGCCGATGCGCTGCTGTCCACCGACTACAACCACACCGGCAAGTCGATGCGCAAATGGGCACTGGGCAGCATGAGTGGTTCGTGGCTGCGCCTGAAGTTCTCCAACTCGCAGCCGCTGGCCGCGCACCAGGCCGAGGCCGAGCTGATCGAAAAATGGTTCGCCCGCCTGGCCTCGCAAGTCGTGCGCGACTGGAGCGACCTGCCGCTGGAGAAAGTCAACAACCACAGCTACTGGGCGGCCTGGTCGGTAATGGCCACCGCCGTGGCCACCGACCGTCGCGACCTGTTCGACTGGGCCGTGAAGGAATACCGGGTGGGTGCCAACCAGGTCGATGCCCAGGGCTTCCTGCCCAACGAGCTCAAGCGCAAGCAACGTGCCCTGGCCTACCACAACTACGCCCTGCCGCCGCTGGCGATGATCGCCAGCTTTGCCCAGGTCAATGGCGTGGATGTGCGCGGCGAGAACAACAACGCCCTGCAGCGCTTGGCGCAACGGGTGCTCAGCGGGTCGAAGGACCCCAGCGCGTTCAAGGCCCGCAATGGCGACAAGCAGGACATGAAAGACCTGAAGATAGACAGCAAGTACGCCTGGATGGAGCCCTACTGCAGCCTCTATGCGTGCACTGGCGACACCCTGCAACGCAAGCGCGGCATGCAGCCGTTCAACAGCTTCCGGCTGGGCGGCGACCTGACCCGGGTCTATGACCCGAGCGCAGGGAGCAAGAAGTAACACAAAACCCTGTAGGAGCTGGCTTGCCTGCGATGCAAGGCGAAGCCTTGCCCGGCCATTGTCGGGGTGCGCGTAGGGGCCCATCGCCGGCAACCCACCACCAACAGGGATCTAGGTAGCCCACCACATTTGTGTGGGGGGTTTGGGGGGCGCTTTGCCCTGGATGCTGTGAACAAAAAGGAGAACCGGGATGGTCTTCTCGTCCAACGTGTTCCTGTTCCTGTTCTTGCCGATCTTCCTCGGCCTGTACTACTTGAGCGGGCAACGTTATCGCAACCTGCTGCTGCTGGTCGCCAGCTACATCTTCTATGCCTGGTGGCGGGTGGACTTCCTGGCCCTGTTCGCCGGGGTCACCCTGTGGAACTACTGGATCGGCCTGAAAGTCGGTGCCGCCGGTGTGCGCACCAAGCCGGCCCAACGCTGGCTGCTGCTTGGCGTAAGTGTCGACCTGGCGATCCTCGGCTACTTCAAGTACGCCAACTTTGGTGTCGACAGCCTGAACGCGATCATCAGCTCGTTCGGCCTGGAGCCGTTCATCCTCACCCACGTGCTGCTGCCGATTGGTATCTCGTTCTACATCTTCGAGTCGATCAGCTACATCATCGATGTGTACCGCGGCGACACCCCGGCCACCCGCAACCTGATCGACTTCGCAGCGTTCGTGGCGATCTTCCCGCACCTGATCGCCGGCCCGGTGCTGCGCTTCAAGGACCTGGTCGACCAGTTCAACAACCGCACCCACACCCTGGACAAGTTCTCTGAAGGCTGCACCCGCTTCATGCAGGGCTTCATCAAGAAAGTGTTCATCGCCGACACCCTCGCGGTAGTGGCCGACCACTGCTTTGCCTTGCAGAACCCGACCACCGGTGATGCCTGGCTCGGCGCCCTGGCCTACACCGCGCAGCTGTACTTCGACTTCAGCGGTTACAGCGACATGGCCATCGGCCTGGGCCTGATGATGGGCTTCCGCTTCATGGAAAACTTCAAGCAGCCGTACATCAGCCAGTCGATCACCGAGTTCTGGCGGCGTTGGCACATCAGCCTGTCGACCTGGCTGCGCGACTACCTGTACATCACCCTGGGCGGTAACCGCAAAGGCACCCTCAACACCTACCGCAACCTGTTCCTGACCATGCTGCTGGGCGGCCTGTGGCACGGTGCCAACTTCACCTACATCATCTGGGGCGCCTGGCACGGCATGTGGCTGGCAATCGAGCGTGCGCTGGGCATCGACACCAACCCGCAGCGCTTCAACCCGGTGAAATGGGCCTTCACCTTCCTGCTGGTGGTGGTCGGCTGGGTGATCTTCCGCGCCGAGAACCTGCACGTAGCCGCCCGCATGTACGGCGCCATGTTCAGCTTCGGCGACTGGCAGCTGTCGGAACTCAACCGCGCCCAGCTCACCGGCCTGCAGGTGGCCACCCTGGTGGTTGCCTACATCACCCTGGCGTTCTTTGGCCTGCGCGACTTCTTCCGCAATGCCAAGCCGGAGCCCAAGGCCACCCCGGTGCAAATCAACAACGACGGCTCGCTCGGCCTGGACTGGACCCGGGTAATGACCCGCGCCCTGGTGCTGCTGCTGTTCGTGGCCTCGATCCTCAAGCTTTCGGCGCAGAGCTACTCGCCGTTCCTCTACTTCCAGTTCTGAGGTTGATGACATGACCCGGACATTACGCATTACCTATTCGCTGTCGTTCCTCGGCCTGCTGGTGGGCATGGGCGCCTGGTCCACCGGTGGCCTGCAGAGTTTCCAGCGCACCGAGCAGATGACCTTGCTCAACGGCAAGCTGGCCAAGGCCGCCGAAACCCACTACGACGCCGAGTTCCCGATCAAGCGCCTGGGCACCAACCTGTGGGCGGCAATGGACTTCAAGCTGTTCAACGAAGGCCGCCCCGGTGTGGTGCTGGGCCGCGACCAGTGGTTGTTCAGCGACGAAGAGTTCAAGCCCAGTGCCGGTGCCGAGCATCTGATGCAGGAAAACCTGGCGCTGATCCGCGGCGTACGCGACGCCCTGCAACAGCATGGCAGCCAGCTGGTGCTGGCGATCGTGCCGGCCAAGGCACGGGTCTATGCCGAATACATCGGCAAGGAGCAGCCTGCCAGCCTGCATGACGACCTGTACAACCAGTTCCATGCCCAGGTGCGCCAGGCCAACGTGTTCGCCCCGGACCTGATAGCGCCGCTGGAGCAGGCCAAGGCCCGCGGCCAGGTATTCCTGCGCACCGACACCCACTGGACGCCGATGGGCGCCGAAGTGGCGGCGCAGGCACTGGCCGAAGCGGTCAGCCGCCAGAGCCTGCTCAATGGCGACCCGCAGGCGTTCATCACCGAAGCCGGCAGCACTGCGCCGTACAAGGGTGACCTGACCAACTTCCTGCCCCTGGACCCGCTGTTCAGCAACCTGCTACCGGCCCCGGACAGCCTGCAGCAGCGCACCACCCGGCCGGTCGAGGCTGAAGCTGACGCCGGTGACGCACTGTTCGCCGACAAGCAGATCCCGGTTGCGCTGGTGGGCACCAGCTACAGCGCCAACCCGCACTGGAACTTCCTCGGCGCGCTGCAGCAGGCCCTGCACAGCGACGTCGCCAACTACGCCGAAGACGGCCACGGCCCGCTGCTGCCAATGCTCAAGTACCTGCAAAGCGATGCCTTTAAAAACGCCGCACCACAAGTGGTGGTGTGGGAATTCCCCGAACGTTATCTGCCAATGAAAAACGACCTCAGCAGCTTCGACCCGCAGTGGATCGCGCAGCTGAAGAACTCCCGTAAATCCGAAGAAAACCTGGCCTTGTCGTCCATCCGGACAGACCACTGATTGATAGAGAGGAAATGCACATGACTACCAAGACTTCCATTGCCAAAGCCCTCACCCTCGCGGCCGGCCTTTCCCTTGCTTCCCTGCAGGCCTTTGCCGGTGCCGACGCTGCGCTGTATGGCCCCAGCGCGCCGAAAGGCTCGACCTTCGTGCGCCTGTACAACGCCGCCAGCGCACCGGCTGCCGCCAGCGTCGGCAACACCCAGATCAAGCAGGTTGGCGCCCAGGCCAGCAGCGACTTCAGCTTCCTGCCAGGGGGTGATTACACCGCCCAGGTCGGCGGCAAGAGCGTGCCGGTCAAGCTGGCCTCGGACAAGTACTACACCCTGGTCAACAGCAGCAGCGGCAACCCGCAGCTGATTGAAGAACCGCCGTTCAAGAACAAGCAGAAAGCCCTGGTACGCGTGCAGAACCTGAGCGACCAGCAGCTGACCCTGAAAACTGCCGATGGCAAGACCGAAGTGGTCAAGCCGGTGGCCGCCAACGGCCGTGGCGAGCGCGAAATCAACCCGGTCAAGGTCAGCCTGGCGCTGTACCAAGGAGACAAGAAAGTGGGCGACGTGAAACCCGTCGCCCTGGAGCGCGGCGAAGCCGCAGTGCTGTACGTAACGGGTTCCGGCAACGCCTTGTCGCCGGTGTGGGTAACTCGCCCCGTGGCTAGCAACTGATTCCCCTGCCTCTAAACGACTATTGGAGAAACATGATGATCCCGGTAATTCTTTCTGGTGGTAGCGGTTCGCGTCTGTGGCCTCTGTCGCGCAAGCAGTTCCCCAAGCAGTTCCTGGCCCTGACCGGTGAACACACACTGTTCCAGCAAACCATCGAGCGCCTGGTGTTCGAAGGCATGGACACGCCGATCGTGGTCTGCAACAAGGACCACAAGTTCATCGTCCAGGAGCAGTTGGCCGCGCTGAAGCTGGAAACCCAGGGCATCCTGATGGAGCCGTTCGGCCGCAACACCGCGCCGGCCGTGGCCATGGCCGCGATGAAGCTGGTCAACGAAGGCCGCGACGAGCTGATGCTGGTACTGCCCGCCGACCATGTGATCGATGACCAGAAGGCGCTGCAGCGCGCCCTGGCCCTGGCCACCGTGGCCGCCGAGCGTGGCGAAATGGTGCTGTTCGGCGTGCCGGCGACCAAGCCGGAAACCGGCTACGGCTACATCCGCTCCAGCCAGGACGCCCTGCTGCCTGAAGGCGTGGCGCGGGTTGCGCAATTCGTTGAGAAGCCTGACGAAAAACGCGCCGCCGAGTTCGTCCAGGCCGGTGGCTACTTCTGGAACAGCGGCATGTTCCTGTTCCGCGCCAGCCGCTTCCTCGAAGAGCTGAAAAAGCACGACGGCGACATCTACGACACCTGCGTGCTGGCCCTGGAGCGCAGCCAGGAAGACGGCGATGTGCTGAGCATCGACGAAGCCACCTTCGCCTGCTGCCCGGACAACTCCATCGACTACGCAGTAATGGAAAAAACCCAACGCGCCTGCGTGGTGCCGATGTCAGCCGGCTGGAGCGATGTGGGCTGCTGGTCGTCGCTGTGGGAAGTGCACGAGAAGGACGACAACGGCAACGTCACCAAGGGCGACGTGGTGGTGCAGGACAGCCACAACTGCATGATCCACGGCAACGGCAAGCTGGTGTCGGTGATCGGCCTGGAGAACATCGTGGTGGTCGAGACCAAGGACGCCATGATGATTGCCCACAAGGACAAGGTCCAGGGCGTCAAGCAGATGGTCAAGACCCTCGACGAGCAGGGCCGCACGGAAACCCAGAACCACCTGGAGGTGTATCGCCCGTGGGGCTCGTACGACTCGGTGGACATGGGCGGCCGCTTCCAGGTCAAGCACATCACCGTCAAGCCCGGCGCCAGCCTGTCGCTGCAGATGCACCACCACCGCGCCGAGCACTGGATCGTGGTGTCTGGCACTGCCGAGGTGACCTGTGACGAGAACGTGTTCCTGCTGACCGAGAACCAGTCGACCTACATTCCGATTGCCTCGATCCACCGCCTGCGCAACCCGGGCAAGATCCCGCTGGAGATCATCGAGGTGCAGTCTGGCAGCTACCTGGGCGAGGATGATATCGAGCGCTTCGAGGATGTGTATGGGCGGACTTCAACGCCGGTGGAGCGTGGGATTTCGGTGAAGACCATCGCGCAGTAACGCGCGGTTTGATAAATGGACAAACCCGCCGCGGGTTTTACCGTAGCGGGTCTGTCCAGAGGCTTGCGCATCACGCACGAGGGCAATATTCAAAAGTTTACGCAGTAATGTCCTTGTGACATTTCATACGTTTCGCCCCCGGTTGAGAAGTTCAGGCTATAGTCGAAGCTGAGTTGTTGGCCCGGTTGCCATTTCATGTTTTTCACCACCAAGTTTGTCGCGTTATACAGGCCAGCACCCAAATTGCCAAACGCCCGATAGATGACAAATTTTCCATCGCGATCTACGCCGGCGCGAAAGAAAACCCCCAGTTTCCCTTTTTCCAGCTGTTCATATGCCCGCAAGATCATGCCGCCCTCAGAAGCTTCGGAGAACTCAGGCAGTTCGGTATAGTAGCTGTCGTGACCAAGGTAAGCCGGTGAGAGCGCCGCAGAGCTCTTGCCTTCAAGCGGTTTCGATTGCGCGGTCATCATTTCCTGTTCAAATTCCACGGCCTGTTTTTCCTGAATGTCAATCATGCTCTGTTCGCTCGTAGGCTGTTGATAAACTCAAATAACATTGACTGGGCCTTAGCGCCCTCAAGACCACTGCCACACACTCGCTTTCTTTACAGTGGCGAAAAAAATGTATGAGCATTTCGGCTTTGCAACTACTCACAGTATTGGGAGTTACAGATAGCACCGCCGTGTGATGGTGCTGGCTTTCGAACGCATGCGGTGAACGTGGCGAAGCGCATGTCAACTGCACGGTGCCCTCCCGCTTTTGAGCAAATGCCATTTCAGGCTACGATGGTCAGACCCCGCGCAACCAAGGTCTGCAAGCGCCATGATCATCGGTGCCTTCCTCATCCTCACCTGGCTGGTGCTGCTGTTGCGCTACCCGGCCAAGGCCCTGCCGATCTCCTTGGCTGCCGTATGTGGCCTGGGCCTGGTAGCCCTGTTGGTCTTTTGGCAGGACACCCGCGAAAGCTCGCAACTGGCCCGTCTGGACCTGCGCCTGAGCTATGCCCCTGAACACTGCCCTGCCGACCGTGCCTTGCAGGTACGCATGAAGAACGGCAACCAAGTACCGCTGACCGAACTGCGCTGGCGTGTAGCGGCGTATGCGCCGGGCGATACCGTGAACCTGGCCGAAAACACCTACAACGCCCCGCGCTACCGTGGGCCGGGTGAACTGCAGCCAGGGGCCGAGTGGGAAGACTGCCTGCCATTGCCGCCGCTGCGCTCCGGCTACCGGCCGCAGACCCTGGAGTTTCGGGCTGAGCACCTGCAGGGTACATTTGCCAATTGATTCATTGCCTGTACCGGCCCTATCGCCGGCAAGCCAGCTCCCACAGTTACTGCACAGGTTTCAGAGCCTGTGGGGTCCTTGTGGGAGCTGGCTTGCCGGCGATAGGACCAGTGCAAGCTACACATCTCTCACCTTGATCAAAGGCCCAACCATGCCCACCGTCCTGATCACCGGTTGTTCCAGCGGCATCGGCCGCGCCCTGGCCGACGCCTTCCGCGATGCCGGCCACCACGTTTGGGCCACCGCCCGCAAGCCTGAAGATGTCGAGCAACTGAGTGCCGCTGGCTATACCGCCCGGCAACTGGACGTGAACGACAGCGAGGCCCTGGCCCGGCTGGCCGAGGAACTGGAAACCCTCGATATCCTGATCAACAACGCCGGCTACGGCGCCATGGGCCCGTTGCTCGATGGCGGCGTGGATGCCTTGCGCCAGCAGTTCGAAACCAACGTGTTCGCCGTGGTCGGCGTCACCCGTGCACTGTTCCCGCTGCTGCGCCGTTCGCGGGGCCTGGTGGTGAATATCGGCAGCGTTTCCGGCGTGCTGGTTACCCCGTTCGCTGGCGCCTACTGCGCCTCGAAAGCCGCCGTGCATGCCCTGAGCGATGCCTTGCGCCTGGAACTGGCGCCGTTTGGTGTTCAGGTAATGGAAGTGCAGCCGGGGGCGATTGCCTCGCAGTTCGCCAGCAATGCCCAGCGCCAGGCCGAGCAGGTGCTGGCGGCGGATTCGGCGTGGTGGCCATTGCGCGAATATGTGCAGGCGCGGGCACGGGCTTCGCAGGACAAACCGACATCGGCGGCAGTGTTTGCCCAGGGGGTATTGGCGGCTGTGGGCAAGTCGCCGGTGCCGGCAGTGGTGCGGCTGGGCAATGGCAGTAAGGCGTTGCCGTTGATGGCCGGGTTACTGCCGCGGCGGTTGCTGGATTGGGCGTTGCGCAAACGCTTTGGCTTGCTGCGCCCGCTCTGATTGATGGGTTGCCTGTACGGGCCTCTTCGCGGGTAAACCCGCTCCCACAGGGTTACGCGATCGTTGTAGGAGCGGGTTCACCCGCGAATCGGCCCGCACGGGCACTACAAATCAGGCAATGGAACGCAGCACCCCACCATCCACTCGCAAGGCCGCCCCGGTAGTCGCGCTGGCCTGCATCGAAGCCAGATACACCACCATGTTGGCCACCTCCTCCACCGTAGCCAGCCGCTTGATCAGCGAAGTCGGCCGGTGCTCAGCCAGGAAATTAGCCTCCAACTTTTCGGTCGGCACCCCCTGCTCCTCGGCCAGCTTGGCAAAGAACGCTCCCACACCCTCCGAGCGGGTAGGCCCCGGCAATACCGAATTCACCGTCACCCCGGTACCGGCCAGGGTCTCGGCCAACCCACGCGACACCGCCAGCAGCGCAGTCTTGGTCATGCCGTAATGAATCATCTCGGTCGGGATCTGCAATGCCGACTCACTGGACAGGAACACCACCCGCCCCCATTTGCGCTCGGCCATGCCCTGGGCATAGTGACGCGACAGGCGTACGGCGCTGAGCACGTTGACGTCGAAGAAGCGCTGCCAGTCGTCATCCTCGATCTCGAAGAACGGCTTGGGCTCGAAGATGCCGAGGTTGTTGATGAGGATGTCGGTGTGCGGCACCTGGTTGAACAGCTTCTGCGCACCGTCCTGGGTGCCGAGGTCGGCGGCGATACCGATGATGCGTGCTTGTGGCAGGCGCGCGCGCACAGCCTTGAGGGCATCGTCGACGCGGGCTTGGGTGCGGCCGTTGAGGACCACTTCGGCCCCCGCCTCGGCCAGACCAATGGCGATGGCCAGGCCAATGCCGGCGGTGGAGCCGCTGACGATGGCGCGCTTGCCGTTCAAGGAAATGTGCATCTGTGCCTCCTAGGTAAACAGGTCAATTGCCGGGGCTGCTTTGCAGCCCCCGCTTTTATGCTTTCTTCACCGGCTGCTCATCAAACGCCTGCCAGCCACCACCCAGGGCCTTGTACAGCCCCACCAGCGCCTGCGACACCGCCGCCGAGCTGTCGATCCACTGCTCCTCGCTGGCCAGCAAGGCACCCTGCACCGTCAGCACATTGAGAAAGTCCACCGCCCCTTCCACATACTGGCGCTGGGCAGTTTCCAGGGCGATGCGATTCTGCCGCACCGCCTCGGCCAAGTGGTCACGACGCAACTGGCTGGCGTTGTACAGGCGTAGCACATCGTCGATTTCATGCCAGGCACCGAGTACCACCTTGCGGTAGTTCAGCGCGGCTTCCTGCTGCTGAGCTTCACGCAGTTCCAGGGTGCCCTTGAGCCGGCCGCCCTCGAAAATCGGCAACGATAGCTGCGGCCCGAAGGCGAAACGGCGCGAATCCCAGCCACCGAAATCGGACAACTGCATGGCCTGGAAACCGACACTGCCCGACAACCGGATGCTCGGGTAGAAGTCGGCCTTGGCCACGCCAATGCTGGCAGTGGCGGCATGCAGGCGGGCCTCGGCCTGGCGGATGTCCGGACGGCGCTCGGCCAGTTCGGACGGCAAACCGATAGCAAACTTCTGCTGCGGCACAGGCAGTTCGCCGCCCTGCAGCAACTCGGCCTGCAAGCTGCGCGGCGGTTCGGCGGCGAGCAGGCTGAGGGCGTTGATCAGGTCATCACGGCGGGCTTCCAGGCTTGGCAGGCGGGCCTCGATCGAAGCGACCTGGGCACTGGCCTGGGCCACATCCAGGCGCGTGGCAACGCCTTCGGCCTGGCGATCTTCCGACAGCTTCAGGCTGTGCTGAGCGACCTTGAGGTTGTCCTGCGTCACATCGAGGGTGTGCTGCACGGCGCGCAGCTGGATGTAGTTGCCGGCGGTTTCCGAAAGCAGTGCCAACAGCACGCCGCGACGGTCGTTCTCGGCCACTTCGACGGTGGCATCGGCAGCTTCGACCTGGCGCCGTACGCGGCCCCACAAGTCCAGCTCCCAGCCGGCCACAAGGTCACCCTGCCACAGGTTGAAAGCTTCTTTACCCGCTTTGCCAGACGGGTCACTCAGGCCTTCGGCGCTGTTGCGGGCGCGGGTGTAGCCGGCGTTCACATCCACCGACGGCACTTCTTCTGCGGCCACGGTACTGCGCAGGGCACGGCTTTGCAGCAGTCGCGCACTGGCCATCTGCAGGTCGAGGTTGCGCTCGGCAACCCGCTGGATCAAGGCACTCAGGCGGGCATCGTGGAAGGTTTCCCACCAGCGCAGTTCCAACGGCTCGGCCTGTGGCTGGCTGGCCGCTGCCTCGCCTTGCAGCGGCGCCCACTGTTGCGGTGCCTGGCTGTCGGGGCGCAGGAAGTCCGGGCCCATGGTGCAACCGGCCATGAGTGCGGCCAGCAGCAACGGGCTCAAGCGTAATACCGGTTTCATCGTGCGCTTACCTCTGTGCCATCCAGCTTGTCGCCACGGGTATCGATGGTCGCTTCCACCGACATGCCCACACGCAGGCGGCTGAGCAGCGGCTGGCCGTCATCGAAGACGATCTTCACCGGGATGCGCTGCACCACCTTGGTGAAGTTACCCGTGGCATTGTCTGGCTTGACTGCAGCGAAGGTCACGCCGGTGGCCGGGGCGATGCTTTCCACATGGCCTTGCAGCTTTTCACCGGAGAAGGTGTCGACGCTGATGCTCACCGGCTGGCCAGGCTGCACGTGGGTCAGCTGGGTTTCCTGGAAGTTGCCAACCACATAGGCCTGTTGCAATGGCACCACCGACAGCAGGCGCGTGCCCGGGTTGACATAGGCACCGACACGCAGGGCGCGCTCGCCGACCATGCCGTCTACCGGCGCGGTGATACGGGTGTAGGACAGGTCGAGCTGGGCCTTTTCCAGGCCCGCTTCGGCGCGCTTGAGCTGGCCATCGGCACTGGCCACTTGCGCGGTAAGAATGTCCACCTGCTTACGCGCCGCCACCAGCGCCGCCTGGGCATTGGCCAGGCGCGCACGGGCCTGGTCGACCCCGCTGCGCGCCTGCTGGGCGTTCTGCACGGTACCGGCGCCCTGTTCGGCCAGGCGGCTGTAGCGGTTGACCTCGTGGTCGGCGAACGCCACCTCGGCCTGGGCCGCTTTCACTGCGGCCTCGGCCTGGGCAATCAGCGCCGCCTGGCGCTCAAGGGTGGCGCGGGCATCGGCGCTTTGCGCCTGGGCGACCAGCAACTGCGCCTGCGCGGCATCCAGCGCGGCCTGGTAGTCACGGGCATCGATGGTCGCCAGCAACTGGCCGGCCGTGACCTGCTGGTTGTCTTCCACCAGCACCTCCTTGATGAAGCCGGCAACCTTCGGCGCGACCACGGTGTAGTCGGCGATCACATAGGCATCATTGGTGCTTTGGCGGTGGTCACTGCCGAACATCCAGGGGCCGACGATGCCAGCCAGGACGGCGACGGCCAGCACCGAGCCGATGAATAGGGTTTTGCGGTTGTTGGTCATTTCAGTGGTTCTCGAATTCATCCAGGGTTCAGGCCACCGCGCGCGGCGGATAGACCCGGGTAGGCACGAAAGGAATCAGGCAGATCAGGGCAACGGCGATGCAGGCCATGACCAGGTAGAGGTCGGCCGAGGTCAGCACCAGCGCCTGGTCGTGGATGCGCTTGGCCAGGCCTGCGGCGTTGCCGTCGACCAGCGGGGCGTTGCCCAGGCTGTCTACCAGGTGGTTGGAATGGAAATGCCGGCGCAGGGTGCCAAGGGCGTCCAGCAGGCCACCGGCGATCACCGCAGCCAGCCCTTTGACGGTGTTGAACCAACTGGAGGCGAACGGGCCTTCCTGCGGGGTCATGCCGTTGGTCGACAGCATCAGCAACGGCAGCACCGCCATCGGCTGGCCGAACACCTGCAGCAGGTAGAACGGGTAGAAGTCGCCACGGATCCACTCGCTGGTCAGCACGCTGCTACCAACGCAGGACACCGCCAGCATCGCCAGGCCGATGCCCAGCACCCAGCGGCAGTCCACTGCGCGGACGTTGCACAGTGCGGCAGTCAGCGGCAGGGCGATCAGCTGCGGCATGGCCACCAGCATCATCAACGGGCTGGTCTGTGCCGGGCGGTAGCCCTGGATCTGCGCCAGGTAGGCCGACGGGATGCTGCCCACGCCCGAAAGCACGATCAGCACACCGGCCAGGGTTACCAGGGCGAAACTCAGGTTGCGCCGCGACAACATGCGCAACTGGAAGAACGGCAGCGGTTCGGACCACTCGTTGTACATGAACAGCACCAGCAGCAGCAGGCCGCCGCCGAGCAGCCAGCAGATCAGCGGCGAGTCGAACCAGCCCCAGCGGTCGCCCAGCGACAGGCCCAGCACGATGCAGCTGATGGCCGGCAGGCCGAGCAGCAGGCCACGCCAGTCGAACTGCTTGAAGCGCTCCAGGCGCAGCGGGTCCTGTGGCAGGCCCCAGCCGACGCAGGCAATGGCCAGTGCCGAGGGCAGGATGATCTGCCAGAACGCCCATTGCCAGCCGACGTATTCGGTCCACAACCCAGCCAGTGGCGTGCCGAGGTTAGGGCCGAAGGTGGCGGTGAGGGCGTAGCAGGCCAGGCCATAGACCTTGATGCCCGGCGGCAGAAAGCGCAGGGCCACGCTCATCAGCATTGGTGGCAAGGCGCCAGAGGCGAAGCCCTGCAGCACGCGCAGCAGCATCAGGCTGTGCAGGTTGGGGGCGAAGGGTTGCAGCAGGCCGAGCACGGCGAACAGGCCGATAGCGCTCATGGTGAAGCGCCGCAGCGAAAAGGTGGTGGCCAACCATGGCGCAAAGGCCATGGCCGAGACCGAGGCGGCACTGTACACCGCCAGCAGCCAGGCGCCTTCGTCGGCACCGATGCCCATGGCCCCACGGATATCAGCCAGGGAAATCTTGGTTACCGACTCGTTGAGGCCCGCGCACAGCACAGCCAGCAACACACCGAACAGGCCGACCACTACCTGCAGGCCGAACGCAGTCTGCGCAGGGGCGGCCGGCGCGGGGGCGGCGGCAATCGCGGCAGACGGGGCGGACAGGGAACTCATGGGCAGACATCTCCAGCAACAAATTTGCGACTGGAGCAAGTCTAAGAAGGTCGAATGCTGACGAAAACTGACTTCTCGGTAGGTTTATGTTGCGTCAGACGCAATCCACCTCGGAACCGAGTTGCCCTCTTCACGGGCACGCCCGCTCCCGCAGGTACACCACACCTGGTGTGGGAGCGGGTCACCCGCGAAGAGGCCAGTACAGGCGAAAACTCTTTCAAGGGTCAACACTGCAGCAGGCCTTCAGAGTCTGCCGCAACCAGCGGTGTGCCGGGTCATTGTGAAACCTCGGGTGCCACGCCTGCAGTACGGTCACCCGCTCGAGCGGCACCGGAATCTCGAAAGAGCGCAGCGGCAGCCCGAGCTTGTGCACGCTGTTGAGGATGTTCGCCGGCATCGGCAGGATCAGATCGGAGTCTGGCAACGAGAACAGCGCCGAGTGAAAACTCGGGGTAATCAACGCCACCCGCCGCTGCACCTTGAAGTTGGCCAGTTCGACATCGATCGGCCCGTTGGCCCTGCCGCGGCGGGAAACGCTGATTTGTGGGTAACTGGCAAAGCTGGTCGGCGTGATCGGTTGATCGAAGATCGGGTGGTCGCGCCGCGCCAGGCCCACGTAGTAAGTCTGGAACAGGCTCTGCACTTTGATCTCCGGCCCCAGGTCCACGGTCGAGCTGATGATCAGGTCGGTACGCCCGTCGCGCAGCACACTGTCGTCATCGCCGCCGGGGCTTTCCGGCACGAAACGCAGCACCGTGCGTGGTGCCTGCTCGTGCATGCGGCGCAGTAACTGGGCGCCGTACAGGGCGATGAACAGGTCGTTGGTGCGGATGTTGAAGGCCCGGTCGAGCTTGGCCAGGTCGACCTCATCGGCGCTGCGAAAAACCTCGCCGGCCTGCTCCACCAGCGCCGCCACCTGCTCGCGCAGGGCCAGCGCCCGCGGGGTTGGCACCAGGCCACGGCCGGCACGCACCAGGATCGGGTCACCCAGGGCATCGCGGATGCGCCCCAGGGTCCGGCTCATGGCTGCCGGGCTCAGGTTCATGCGTTGCGCCGCACCCACCACGCTGCCTTCGTCGAGTAGGGCATCGAGGGCGACGAGCAGGTTCATGTCCGGGAGTTGCATGGCCGTTTTCCGTTACAGCTGTGGGAACGGCGATGGTAGCAGGTTGCTGGATTGCACCAGACGCAATGCGCTCGTGCGTGGTGGGGCATTTATTCAGGCAGTGAATTGGGCCAAGAATAATGTATGGCAGGTTCGGCCCTTTCGCGGGTAAACCCGCTCCCACAGGTACTGCACAACCCTCGGGCATTGTGAGGTTACTGTGTAAGCGGGTTTACCCGCGAAGAGGCCAGAACAGACAACCACACAGCCAGACTGAAACAAGGATCCCCAATGCCCAGCCCCGTTCTGATCGCCATCGACGCCTCCCCCGCGTCCACCGCCCTGCTCACCCTCGCCCGCCGCTACTGCCGCCCCGGCGAAGATGAGTTGCACGTGCTGCTGGCCATCGACGCCACCTTCGCCGTACACGAGCAACCCGCGCCCTACACCTCCGAAGAACTGGAGGAATATCCCGCCGCCTGCGAAGAACAGCACCAGGCCGACGACGCGGTGGCCAAGGCCGTTGCCGAGTTGCAACAGGCCGGTTTCGCCAGCCAGGGCTGCATGGTGGCCGGGCAGCCGGTCGAAGCTATCGTGGCCAAGGCGCAGGAGTTGAACTGCGAGCTGATCATCATGGGCCACCGCCACCTGTCGCGGCTGGGGCGGCTGTTGGATCCGTCGATCAGCGCGAAGGTGATTGATCAAGTAGAGATGCCGGTGTTGGTGGGGAAAGCTTGAGCGACTTCCCACAGGTATGGATCATTCTCGTCGACTAGCCAGTTCCCGCTCGATCTGCTCGATACTGGGCAAGCTTGCCTGCAACTCTTCCGGTAAAGCACTGATCAACTGAAACTCAGCGACACCAATAGGTTGAGCCTTGCCTCGCAATGCGTACTCGGCGACCACCTCGTTTTTACCTTGGCAAAGAAGCAATCCAATCGTAGGGTTGTCCTGTTCCAGCTTCATCTGCAAGTCAACTGCAGTGAGATAAAAGCTCAGTTGCCCCAGATACTCCGGCTTGAACTTCTCAGCCTTCAATTCAATGACCACATAGCAACGCAGCTTCAGGTGGTAAAACAAGAGGTCGATATAGAAGTCATCACCCCCGACTTCCAGATGTACCTGCCGCCCGACGAAGGCAAAACCTGCTCCTAACTCAAGCAGGAATTGAGTGATGTGCTCTACCAGCGCTGCTTCAATCTCTCGTTCACTCGCTTCCGGGGTTACGTTCAGGAAGTCAAAAAGGTAAGGATCCTTGAGAAGCTGATTAGCCAGATCAGTGCCTGGCTGCTGTAGACAGGTCGAAAAATTCGCGACGCCATTGCCCTCCCGCTCCAGCAGCCTCGACTCAATGTGCATTTGCAAGGTTGATCGCGACCATCCGTACTCCGATGCACGCACCGCATAGGCAAGCCTCTCATCCGGCTTTTTAAGCTTCGTCAGCAATACCAGATTATGGCCCCAAGGCAATTGTCCAACAGCCTGTTGGACAATTGCCTCCTGTGGCCACGCCTCGGCAAACGCACGCATGTACATCAGGTTGGCCCGCGAAAAGCCTTTCATCGTCGGGAACGCGGTTTTCAGATCATGAGCCAGTCGCTCTATCACCTTGGCCCCCAACCCTGAGCAACCTGTCGTTCGACGATGTCTCGCCCAAGATGCCAGTAAAGGCTCACCAGCTCCCGGTTCACGGCAAGGCTGGCCTTTTGCTGGGCCTTATGAATACGAACCTTGAGGTCAGCTAGCCAATCACCGTAGCCAGTGGGCGTGTCGATCAGAGATGGCGCTTTTTCTGGCATGGGATGAGTGTTCCTCGATCAGGCGAAAAGTTGCTTGAATGGCGGTCCCAGACTGCTCTCCTGGTAAAACACCGCCAATAGCAAAAACTCGCGATTCTTCTCTGAATCGAGTAGGCCATTTCCCAAAACTCAAAAAATGCGCGTGATTGTGGGAGATCACACAGCCCTACAGGGCTGCGCTGTCGCGCAGAGAACCAATCCTGGCAGGCGCGCCGCATACCCTGTGGGAGCGGGCGCGTCGAGGCGTCGAACCGCCGCGAACACCGGCGTAGCCGGTGCCAGCCACTGCGTTGGACTCTTCGCGGGCATGCCCGCTCCCACAGGTCCAGCGCTGTATTCGAAGGCGGTGCAGTTGCTGTGGGCCGGGATGGCGCCGAAGGTCACCCCTCGCTCGGCTTCACCACCACCGTACACGTCGTCCCCGCCGCCAGCAAAAACCCTTCCGGCACTTCATCAATGTGAATGCGTACCGGCACCCGTTGCGCCAGGCGTACCCAGTTGAAGGTCGGGTTCACATCGGCGATCAGCTCGCGGCTTTGCGGGTTGTCGCGGTCGTAGATACCGCGAGCGATGCTCTCCACATGGCCCTTGATGCGCTCACCGCTCATCATCTGCAGCTCGGCCTGGTCACCCACCTTCACGTGCGGCAGCTTGGTTTCCTCGAAGAAGCCGTACACCCAGAACGAGTTCTCGTCGACCACCGCCATCACCGCTTCACCGGTGCGTGCATAGTCGCCCTTGTGAATATTCAGGTTGGTCACGTAGCCGTCCACTGTCGCCACGATGTGCGTGCGCTTGAGGTTCAGCTCGGCGGCAGCCAGTTCGGCCAGGGCCTGCTGGTAGTCGGCCTGGGCGGAGTTGGCAATGTTGCTGGCGTCGTCGCGGTTTTCCTTGGAGATCACCAGGTTGTCCATGTCGGCACGGCGCTTGGCGTTGACCTTGCGCATTTCCCAGGTGGCCTTGCGCGAAGCGACCAGCGCCTTGGCCTGGTCGACCGCCAGCTGGTAGTGCTCGGGATCGATCTGGATCAGCAGGTCGCCCTTTTTCACCCGCTGGTTGTCCTTGACCGGTACGTCCACCACGTAGCCGGGCACGTCTGCGGCGACGTTGATGATGTCGGCGCGCACGCGGCCGTCACGGGTCCATGGGGTGGTCATGTAGTGCAGCCACAACTGGCGACCGATCACCACGGCAGCGGTCAGCACCAGCAGGGTGGCGATCAGGCTGAAAAACTTTTTCATCGAAGGGGTTCTCACCAGTAGAGCGACAGCGCCAGGGCGCCGAACAGGCAGACGAACAGGCTCAGGCGCAGCAGCGCCGGGTGCCAGAAGAAGCGGTAGCCATCATGGCTGGCGATGAACCGGTCCAGGCCCCAGGCCAGGCCCAGGGCGAACAGGAACATCAAGGTCATGGTGGGCATGTACACGCCATGGAAGGCGATTTCACGGGGCATGCTTTCACGGAGCATCGTGCAGTCCTTTCGCCGGTACCAGCGGCGACTGTGGGTCGAGCAGGGAAGAACGAATGAAGTGCAGGTAGCTTTGCGCGCGGCGCAGCACCGACGTGTCGAAGTGCCGCGCGAACGGCTCGTCGGTGGCCTGCACGCGGGCGATGGCGTGGTCCACCGCCACCAGCGCGCGTTCGTGGTTGCTGGCGCTGGGCTGCAGGAACAGCCGGGCCAGGGCGCGGCCCATGACGCGGATTGCCTGGCGCCACGGCTGCGACTCGGCGTAGGCCGGGTGCACCGGTGCACGGGCCTGCTCCTTGCGCAGTTCGATGACGGCGTGGCCAATTTCCAGCACGGTGAACATCCAGCCCATCAGCTGGCTCTGTACCTGCGGCTTGCCGGCTGCCAGGCCATAGGCCTGGTGCAGCAGGTCACGGGTGCGGCTTTCGAAGGCCGTGCCGATACCGCGCAGGCGGCCGCTGATGGCGAACAGCACTTGCTCGCGCAGTTCCTGCTCCAGGCGGCTCCACAGCCAGCGGCTGTTGGGCGGCAGGATGATCGCCCCGGCCGCGGCACAGACGAACATGCCGATGACCATGCCGATGTAGTCGTTGATGAAGGTGTACGGGTCATACACGGTCAGGTTGTTGGGTACCGAGCCAATGGCGAAGAACACCAGCAGGCCGATGCCATAGCCGGCATAAGCCGGCCGTGACGAGAGAAACGCGCCCAGTACGAACACCGGTGCCAGCACCATGCACAACAGCGGGAAACCGTCGATCCAGGGGAACACGAAGAAGGTTTCGAAGAAGCCGACGAAGGCGCCGATGGCCGTGCCGCAGGCCATCTGGAACGACATGCGCTTGGGGTTCGGTGAAGCTGCCGAGAGGCCTACGGTGACCGTGGCGATCAGGGTCATCATGGCACCGCTGGGCCAGTCGCTGAGCAACCAATAGCTACCAAGCAGCAACAGCACCGCCGAGGCGCGCACACCGGCGGCCAGCGACACCAGCCAGCTGGTCTGCGCCACGTAGGGCTCGTCCCACTGCTCGCGTTCGTGCTTGTGCGCGGCCAGCGAGGCGTGGGTTTCGGCGTAGCTGTACATCTCGTCGACGAAGCGGTACAGCAGTTCGAACGCGGTGTGGAAGTCGAGTTGGTCGGCCTCGCTCGGGTCGGTCGCCAGGTACTCGGCGCGCAGGCCGCGCACTTGGGCCTGCAGGCCTTCCTTGTAGGCGGCCAGCTCCAGGGTCAGGCGCAACGCGTCGGCGTCGGTCAACGCCCGGCCCACATAGGGCTGCAACAGCTCCACCAAGGTATTCAGGCCTGGCTCGATGGCGCCGACGATCTGCCGCGGGCCACGGGCGCGCAAGCGCTCCAGCAAGCGGTGCAAGGCATTGAAGCGCGTGGTGATGGCCATGAACTCGCTGTTCATCCGCACCAGGCGGCCACTGCGGCGGCGCATGTGCGGGTCTTCGAAAGCGGTGACGTTGCGCAGGCTCTCAAGGCCCACCGCTTCGGCAACGAAGCGTACGTTGCTGCTTTCGAAACGGTCGCGCTGGCTGTCGCCGCGCAAGGCCTCCACCACAACCCCGGCGAACACGCCGAAGCGCTGGTACAGGGCGTTGCGCATGGCGGCACTGGCCGACTGCGGCAGGATCGCGGCGCTGACGAAGGTCGACACCAGGATGCCCAGGGCAATTTCCAGCACCCGCCATACCGCCGCCATGAATGCCTGGTCGGGGTGTTGCAGCACCGGCAGGCCGATCATCGCAGCGGTGTAGCCAGCCAGCACGAAGCCATAGGCGCGGAAGGTGCGGTAGCGCATGGCACCGGCCGAGCACAGGCCTACCCACAGGGCCAGGCTGGGCAGGAACAGCTCGGTGTTCTGCGGGAAGATGGCAATCAGCGCCACCATCATCGCCGAGCCAGCCAGCGTGCCCAGCACCCGGTAGAAGCTCTTGGCGAACACATGCCCGCTTTGCGGCTGCATGACGATGAACACGGTGATCATCGCCGTGCGCGGTTGTGGCAGCTCCAGGCGCATGGCCAGCCACAGGGTGATGAACGCCGCGGCCAGCACCTTGAAGATGTACACCCAGGTCACGCCGTCGGTGCGTGCCCAGGCAAAGAAGCCCCGGCGCCATTCCAGGCTCTGCAGCCAGCGCACGGGCAAACTGGAAGTGCTCATTCGGCGTTACCCGGCTTCTTGTCGAAAATGGCCAGGGTGGCCGGGGTTTTCGGCGCTGCCTGGCGTTCTTCTTTCGGCACATCCTGGCCGGCCTGCAGGCCACCACCCAGGGCGGTGACCAGCTCGGCATGGGCAATCAGGCGGGCGGCCTGCACCTGCTGCTGCACCTGCTGCTGGCGGAACAGCAAGGTTTGCGCGTTGAGCACGTTGAGGTAGTCGGTAAGGCCACGCTGGAAGGCGACCATGGCGATGTCGTAGGTTTTCTGCGCGGCGGCGACCGACTCGGCGGCGAAGTGCGACTGCTCTTTCATCGACTCGCGACGGATCAACTGGTCGGAGATGTTCTTCAGCGCACCGACCACGGTCTGGTTGTAGCGCGCCACGGCCACGTCATAGCCAGCCGAGGCCACACCCAGCTGCGAACGCAGGCGGCCACCGTCGAAGATCGGCAGGCTGATGGCCGGGCCAACGTTGTAGTTGAACTTGCGCCCGGTGAGGAACTCCAGCGGGCCGCCACCGGTGGCCATGAAGCCCAGGCTGCCGACCAGGTCGACGTTGGGGAAGAAGCCGGCATGGGCAACGTCGATGCCACGCGCCTGGGCAGCCACCTGCCAGCGGCTGGCGACCACGTCAGGGCGCTGGCCGACCAGTTCGGCAGGCAGGTTCGACGGCAGTTTCAGCGGCGCGGCCAGGGCCAGGGTCGGGCGCTGCAACTGCGCGCCCTCGCCCGGGCCTTTACCGGCCAGAGCAGCCAGCTGATTGCGGGTCAGGGCGATTTCTTCGTTGAGGCTGTCAAGCTGGCGGTGGGTTTCCGGCAGCGGCGCTTCGGCCTGGCTGACCTCGAAATGGGTGCCGATGCCGGCATCCAGGCGGCGCTTGGCCAGGGCCAGGATCTGCTCTTGCTGTTCCAGCTCGGCCTTGACGATATCGCGCTGGGCAAAGTGCAGGCTCAGCTGGATATAGGCACGCACCACGTTATTCTGCAGCTCCAGCTGCGCCTGGCGGGCCTCGGCCACGCTCATGTGCGCCTGGTCCACGGCCTGCTCGCTGGCATTACGTTCGCGGCCCCACAGGTCGAGGGCGTAACTGAAACCGATGGCGGCGTTGTTGTCCCAGGTGTTGGCACCCGACAGCGCGCCAGGGCCGTAGAACTGGTCTTCAGGCCAGTTGTGGCGCTTGAGCGTGGCCTGGCCGTTGACCTGGAGCTTTTCTGCCGACTCGACCACCCCAGCCATGGCCTTGGCCTCGCGCACACGCGCCGCGGCCATGGCCATGCTCGGGCTACCGGCCACGGCCAGGGCTACCCAGCGGTCCAGCTGTGGGTCGCCATAGGCGTGCCACCACTGCTGGTCGGGCCAATGGGCATCGGTCGCGGCTTCGCGTATGGCCGCATCGGTGGTCAGGGTATTGGCTTGCAGTGTCTTGCTTTGCGGGGCAATGCCCCAGGTTCCAATACAGCCGCTCAAGGTGAGGGTAAGGGCACAGGCACTGAACGCATTGAGCGTTCTGATGATGCGACGCGGCACAGCTGCGATTTCCCGAGGAAGAGGTGAAGGGGCCGGGCAATTCTAGGGGGCGGCAGCACTGGCGATAAGCGCAGATTCCTGCGAATCTTTGTTACCAAAACAGCGATAATCCGCCTTTGGTCGAAGGCAACTTTTCATCTTTTTTACGTTACTTCGTGACACAATTTTGTCCTCTACATCGAGAGTGACCCATGGACACCCTGCAAAACATGCGTGCTTTCAGTTGCGTAGCCCAGCTCGGCAGCTTTACCGCTGCCGCCGCGCAACTGGATACGACCACCGCGAACGTGTCGCGGGCGGTCTCCAACCTGGAAGCCCATCTGCAAACAAGGCTGCTCAACCGTACCACCCGCCGCATTGCGCTGACCGAAGCCGGCAAGCGCTACCTGATGCGTTGCGAACAGATTCTTACCTATGTCGAAGAAGCCGAGGCCGAGGCCAGCGACGCCCATGCGCGCCCGGCCGGGCAGTTGAAGGTGCACTCGATGACCGGGGTTGGTCAGCACTTCGTGGTCGATGCCATTGCCCGCTACCGCGAATCGCACCCGGACGTGACTTTCGACCTGACCATGGCCAACCGCGTGCCCGACCTGCTCGACGAGGGCTATGACGTGTCCATCGTGCTGGCCACCGAACTGCCCGACTCGGGGTTCGTGTCGCAGCGCCTGGGTATCACCTACAGCATCGTCTGCGCCTCCCCGGCCTACATCGCCCGCCACGGCGGGGCGCAGAAGCCTGCCGACCTGCTCAAGCACGCCTGCCTGCGCATGGTCAGCCCGGTGATCCCGCTGGAAAAGTGGCTGTTCGACGGCCCGGAAGGCCAGGAGATGGTCAACATCACCAGCTCGCCGTTCATGGTCAACACCGCCGATGCCATGAAAACCGCGATTCGCAGTGGCATGGGCGTGGGTGTGCTGCCAATCTATTCGGCCATCGACGGGCTGCGCGACGGCAGCCTGGTGCGGGTGTTGCCTGAATACCGCCTGCAGGAGCTGAACCTGTATGCCATCTACCCGTCGCGGCAGTACCTGGATGCCAAGATCAAGACCTGGGTCGAGTACCTGCGCAATTCGTTGCCGGAGATTCTTGCCGCGCATGAGGCGGACCTGAAAACCCATCAGGTGCTGATCGCCAACTAAAAAGCTGCTGCATTGCAGGGGCGGACAATGGTAGGTTGCTAACCATTGCTGGCCTCTTCGCGGGTGACCCCGCGAAGAGGCCTCCACCGCCCCCGCCTTGCAGAGAAGTAGCCCGATGAAAAAGACCGTCCTGGCCTTCAGCCGTATCACCCCGGCCATGGCCGAGCGCCTGCAGCAAGACTTCAACGTGATCCTGCCCAACCCCAAGCTCGGCGACATCAACGCCCAGTTCAACGAAGCCCTGCCCGAGGCCCACGGCCTGATCGGCGTTGGCCGCAAGCTCGGCCGCGCCCAGCTTGAAGGCGCGGCCAAGCTGGAGGTGGTTTCCAGCGTGTCGGTCGGTTACGACAACTACGACCTGGACTACTTCAACGAACGCGGCATCGCCCTGACCAATACCCCGGATGTACTGACCGAGAGTACGGCCGACCTGGGCTTCTCGCTGGTCATGGGCTGCGCCCGCCGCACTGCCGAGCTGGATGCCTGGACCAAGGCTGGCAACTGGCAAGCCACCGTGGGCCCGGCCCACTTCGGCAGCGATGTGCATGGCAAGACCCTGGGCATCGTCGGCATGGGCAACATTGGTGCAGCGGTGGCGCGCCGTGGCCGCTTCGGCTTCAACATGCCGATCCTGTACAGCGGCAACAGCCGCAAGACCGCGCTGGAGCAAGAACTGGGCGCGCAGTTCCGCAGCCTGGAACAGCTGCTGGCCGAAGCGGACTTCGTGGTCATCGTGGTGCCGTTGTCCGATGCCACCCGCAAGCTGATCAGCACCCGCGAGCTGAGGCTGATGAAGCCTAGCGCGTTCCTGATCAACATCGCCCGTGGGCCGGTGGTCGATGAAGCGGCGCTGATCGAAGCACTGCAGAACGGCACCATTCGCGGCGCCGGCCTGGATGTGTACGAGAAAGAGCCGCTGAGCGACTCGCCGCTGTTCAAGCTGCCCAATGCGCTGACCTTGCCGCACATTGGCTCGGCCACTGCCGAAACCCGCGAGGCCATGGCCAACCGGGCGATGGACAACCTGCGTGCGGCGCTGCTGGGTGAGCGGCCGCGGGACCTGGTGAACCCGCAGGTGTGGAAGGGCTGATAGCCTTATTCTGCCTGTACCGGCGATAGGGCCAGTGCAGGCAGACCATTACCTATTTGGCCACCACAACGCCCTCAGCCACCCGGGCCTTGGGCTTGCGAAACACCAGCACATTCCCCGCCATCACCGCCACCAGCCCAAGCAAGGCCGGCGCCGTCCACTGATACCCCTCGGCCACCGCCGACACATTCAGCGCCACCAACGGGAACAGCACCGTGCAGTACGCTGCCCGCTCCGGCCCCATGCGCCCGACCAGGGTCAGGTAGGCGGTAAAGGCAATTACCGAACCCGGCACCACCAGGTACAGCAACGAGCCGATGTAGCGCGCATTCCATTCCATGCTGAACGGCACGCCGCTGATCACGCAGAACACCCCCAGCATCAGCGCCCCGTAGACCATGCCCCAGGCATTGGTGGTCATGGGCCTGAGCCCGGCCTTCTGCTGCATGCTCGACAGCATGTTGCCGGCCGAGAAGCACAGCGTGCCGAGCAAAGCCAAGCCCAGGCCGTACAGGGTTTCGCGGCTGGCCGCGTGGTGCGACAGCTCGGGCCAGAACAGCAGGCCCAGGCCAAGCAAGCCCAGCGCACCGCCACCAAGCACATTGCTGGCGATCTTCTGGCCGAAGAAGATCCGTGCATTCAGCGCGTTCCACAGCGTGGCGGTGGAAAACACCACGGCGATCAGGCCACTGGCGATCCACTGGCTGGCGCTGAGGAAGCAGATGAAGTTGACGCAGAACAGGCACAGGCCTTGGGCCAGGCAGATCTGGTGGCCACGGCGGTTCATCGGCTGCAGGCGGCGGGTGAGCAGCAGGAAGGCGAACAGGATCAGGCCCGCCAGCGCAAAGCGGTAGACGATCGAAACCGGGATGGCGACCACACCCAGCTGGAGTTTCAAGGCGATCCAGGTGGTGCCCCAGATCAGGACGGTGAGCAGGTAGAGTGACAGGTTCATGGCGGTGGTTCCTTGGGGCCTTCAGATCGGTGCCCGGCTTTTCGCGGGCAAGCCCGCTCCTACAGACTGGCGCGGTCCCTGTAGGAGCTGGCTTGCCTGCGATCGAGGGCGCAGCCCTCGCCGAGGCTCCAGTGTTCTTGCATCAGGCCCCCAAGCGCTTGCACAAACTTGCGCTTTTGTCCCTCTGGTGGCTGTACGCAAGCCCAAGGCGCAGTAGGATGGGCCTCAGAGGAACCAGCCATGACCCCACTCACCCAGCTGCAAGTGTTCAACGCCATGCACGCCTCGCCCCACGCCCGCCTGGAGCTGAGTGCGCACCTGGGGGATGGGCTGGCGGCGGCGCTGTGGCGCAACCGCGACGATGCCCGTGACTACCAGGCGCCAAGCCATCACACCTTGTCGTGCTACATCGCTGACGGCACCGGCACCTTCCGCCGCCAGCGCCCGGCGGACAAGGGCGCGCCCGGCAAGTTGTGCGTCATGCCGGCTGGCCATGAGTCGAACTGGGTGGTGAACGGTGCCATCCGCCTGGCGCACCTGTACGTCAGCGAGGCGCAGTTCGCCTTGGGCTGCGTGCGCCTGCTCGACCGTGAACCACGCGAATTGCAGCTGCAGGAAGCGACCTTTCTCGACGACCCGCAGCAGGCTGCGCGCTTTCGCCAGCTGATCACCCTGGACTGGGACGAACCTGGCGAGCGCTTGCTGGCCAGCAGCCTGGCGCACGAGATCGTCGACCATGCGCTGCTCAGCCAGGTGGGGCTGCGCCAGGGCCTGCGCCTGAAAGGCGGGCTGGCACCGAGTTTGCGCCGGCAGTTGGTCGACTACATCGAGGCATACCTGGACCAGCCCATCACCCTGGGTGAGCTGGCGCTGCGCTGCAACCTGTCCGAGTACCACTTTGCGCGCATGTTCCGCACCAGTTTCGGGCTGCCACCGCACCAGTACCTGCTGGCCCGGCGACTGCATCGGGCTTGCCAGCTGTTGCAGTTGGGGGCGATGCCGCTGGGGGAAATTGCCTTGTTGTGCGGGTTTGCCAGTGCCAGTCATTTCAGTAACCGCTTCCGGCAGGCCATTGGCGCCACACCGGGCGAGTACCGTTTGGCCATTCGCGGCTGAAGCCGCTCCCACAGGGGCCGCGCCAGTCCCCAAGGCAACGCTGTACCTGTAGGAGCGGCTTTAGCCGCGAAGAGGCCGGTACAGGCCAGTTCAGAACTCCAAGGTGCTCGACAAGCTCACCTGCCGCGCATCACCAATGGCCACAAAGTACTGGTTCACCGCCGAGCTGTAGTAAACCTTGTCGAACAGGTTCTTCACGTTCAATTGCAACAACACCTTGTGCTCGTCCAGCTTGGTCTCGTAACTGGCAAAGGCATCAGCCACCGTGTAAGACGGCAGGTCGAAGGTGTTGGTCGAGTTGCCGCTTCGCTCCCCCACATAGCGCGCCCCCGTGCCGATACGCAGGCGGTCACCGCCGAACAGGCTGCCGTAGTCATACACCGCCGACAGCGAGCCACTGTGCCGGGCCACGTTCTGCAGGCGATTGCCTTGCAGGGCAGGGTCCTTGGTGACCTTGGCATCAGTGAAGGCATAGCTGCCGATCAGGCTCCAGCGCTCGCTAAGCTGGCCGGTCAGGTCCAGTTCGACACCGCGCGAGCTAACCTCGCCAGCATTGCTGTACACCGTCTCGCGCAGGCCGGTGTCGTAGTTGGATACCAGCACGTTGCGCTTGGTGATATCAAACAGCGCCAAAGTGCCAGTGACGCGGCCCGGCATGTCGAGCTTGGCACCCAGCTCCCACGACTTGCCCTCCTCCGGCGCTACCGACGAGTCGATCTGCACATTGCCGGTCAACGGTGCAATGGTCGAATTGGGCTTGAACGACTCGCTGTAGCTGCCATAGAACGACAGCTGGTCGTCGACCTTGTAGACGATGCCGGCATGCGGCACCCAGGCCTGGCCACTGGTGTCGGTGTTGACCTGGAACGGCCGACCGCGCCCGGCCCACTGGTCGTATTGCTGGAAGCGCGCACCGGCTACCAGGATCCAGTGCTCGTCCAGGTGCAGCGCGTCCTGCACGAACAGTGCATCGGTACGCAGCTTGTCGGTCTGGTCACTGTCACTGGCCTTTACGGTGGTGCCCTCCACCTCCTGGCCGTAGATCGGGTTTACATAGCTGAAAGTGGATTGTGCCGTTTGCCGGATCAGGTCACCGCGAAAGATCTTGCGGTCCTCATGATCGACGCCAAACAACAGATCGTGCTGCATACCGGCCAATTGCACATTACCTGCCAGGCTCAGGGTCGCGAACTGGTCACGGCTCATGGCGTTGCGGGTGCCGTCGATACTGCGCGACAGCGTGCCGTTTTCTTCATCTACGCCATACACCCTCACCTGGCTGGCATCGTAAGTCTCGCGGTTGAAGCTGTAGCCGAAGTGCAGCTTCCAGTCATCGGCCAACTGGTGGTCGACCTCCAGGCGATACAGGTCGGAGCGCCCTTCCATGTCATTGAAGGGCTCGTCCAGGCGCCGCGTGGCCGGGATATCCAGCGGGTGGCCGTTTTTGCCGAACGCTGTGCCACGGTCGAAGGGGTAAAGGAATTCGCGGTGCTCGTAGGCCAGCACCACCTGGGTGTCCTCGCCCAGCCAGGCCAGCGACGGCGCTACCAACGATTCGCGGTGCACGCCGAAGTTGCGCCAATAGTCCTCGTCTTCGTGGTCGACGATCAGCCGATAGGCAAAGTTGCTGTCGCCCAGCGCACCGGTGCTGTCGAACCCGCCGCCACTGCCGTTCTTGCCACTGCCATAGGTCGAGCCACGCACGGTCAGGGCGTTGTACTGCTCAAGCTGCGGGCGCTTGCTGACCACGTTGATCACCCCGCCCGGGTCCTGGATGCCGTACAGCAGCGAGGCCGGGCCCTTGAGCACTTCGACCCGCTCGGTGCTGGCGTTGAGGCTGCGGCCCTGCACGATGGGCATGCCATCGCGCATGATCGAGCCGTCGCGGTTGTCGCCGAAGCCGCGCTTCATCACCGTATCGGCGGTGCCGCCGAAGTTGTTGCCTTGGGTGATACCGCTGACGTTGGCCAGGGCATCGTCGAGGTTGCGCGGGGCCTGGTCGCGGATGACCTGGGCCGGTACCACGTTGATCGCCTGGGGGATGTCCTGGTTCGGGCCCTGCCCGCGCATGATCGAGGCCGTGGCCGGGGGCTGGTAACTGTAGTCATCCAGTTGCGAGGTCACGGTGGTGGCCTGCAGGTTGAGGGCGCCGGAGATGTCCAGCGTTTCCAGGGTCAGGGTGCGAGCATCGATGCGCCGCCAGGCCAGGCCGGAGCCGCCCAGCAGCAGTTGCAGGGCCTGTTCGGCGCTGTACCTGCCGTTCAGCGCCGGGGCCTGCACGCCTGGCAATTCGAGGGTGTAGACCACGCTCTGGCCAGTGATGCGGCTGAAGGCGTTGAGTGCCTGGGCCAGGGGTTGGGCCGGCTGAGCGAAGGCGTAGGCCTGTTGTTGCTCGGCGGCGCAGGCATGAGGGGCGACAGCGATGGCTGGCAGTATGGCAAGGCCGAGCCAGAGGGGGACGCAACGCGGGGAGAACTTCATGGACGCTGACCTGTGAGAGGGATATTACTGCGAATGAATCGCACTTCCACTCATTACACGGATGCCACGTCCTGTTACCTCACCCGCTTTCTAAGAATATTTTTCTTGTGCGGGCCTCTTCGCGTGTGAACCCGCGAAGAGGCCGGCACAGGCGACTAACGAATCAAGGTCAACCGCCCCAAAACGGTCTGCCGCGAAAAACCCATTACCTTGCCCAGCGAATCCAGCGCCAGCAGCGGCTCATCAACGGGGAAACTGCCGCTGACCTTACGCTGCCTCAGCTCGCCATCAAGCACCAGAATGCGCCCCGGGTAATAACGTCCCAGGTCCTCTACCACCTGCGCCAGCGGTACCTGGTAGTAATTCAGCCAGCCCTGGCGCCAGGCCAGGCGGTTGTCGCTGTCCACCGCCAGGGTGTCGCCCACCCGGCCTGCGGCGTAGGCCACCTGCTGATTGGCCGTCAGTTCACGCGCCACGGCGCCCTGTACCGGGCTCACCGCCACACGCCCGTTGCGCACCGTAACCTGGGTGCCCTCCCCTTGCTCACGCACTTCGAACTGAGTGCCGAGCACCCGTACCTCGCCACCGCCAGCTTCGACCAGGAACGGCGCGCCGGTATGTGTGACCTGGAAGAACGCCGCGCCATGCAACAGCCGCACGCGGCGCTCGCCATGGGCGAAGTCGACCGCAATTGCACTGCCCGCATCCAGCGTCACCTGCGACTGGTCTTGCAGGACTACCTGGCGAATTTGCCCGGCACTGCTGTAGTCGGCTTGCAAGTCCCGCAACCAGTACCCCGGGTGCCAACCACCGGCAACACCCATGGCCAGTACCAGGCAGGCAGCTACCGCCAGCGCCGCAACCCGCTGCCGCCACGGGCGCCTGGCCGGCGGCCTGGCCATGGCATCCAGGTAGCGTTGCAGGCCTTGCTGTTCTTCGGCGGCCAAGCGTGCCGCCGGGGCAGCAGTTTTCTGCCACAGCGCCTGGGCCTGGTCATAGGCTGCGCGGTGCCCGGGTTCGGCCAGCAACCAACGCTTGAATGCCGCACCCTCGGCTTGCGCAGGCTGCTCGTTGATGCGTCTGAGCCACTGCAGGGCGGCCTGCGACTGCGCCTCGGTGATCGGCGGTAAACGGCTCATCGACGGGCACTCCCTGGCCGGCGTGGGGTATGCGCGGGCTCGGCAACACTCGCCTTGCACGCTTCGAGGGCGCGCATCATATGCTTTTCCACCGCGCTCTGGGACAGTTGCATGGCCTTGGCGATTTCGCCGTACTTGCAGCCGTGGATGCGGTTGAGCAGGAAGATCTGCCGGGTACGCTCGGGCAGGGCACGCAAGGCGGCCTCGATGCGCTGCAAGTCGTGATCGGCTTCCACGGCCAGCTCGGGCGCCTGGGCCATGGTCGCTTCATCAACCGGCAATGCGGCTTCGGCCACACGTTCGCGGCTACCTTCACTGCGCAGGTGGTCGATGGCCAGGTTGCCGGCGCAACGCAGCAGGTAGGTGTCCAGCGCCTCCACCGTGACTTCAGGGCGGCGCCAGAAGCGCAGGAACAACTCCTGGATCAAGTCCGATGCTGTGGCGCGGCAGCCAACCCGACGGCTTACCAGTGCCTCCATGCGCGCCCGCTGGGCCTGGAACACCTGGACGAAACGCGCACGCGCGCCTGTGCTGTTGGCGTCAAGCTCGCTGATATCACCTTGTTCGCTCACGGGTTCACACGGCAAACACGGCCAGCAACGGGCCCAGCACCACGCTGGCGGCGGCCAGGCCCAGCAGCAGGCGCGGCTGGTATGGCAAGCCAAACACCCACAAGCTCACCCCGGCCATGATCACCGCCGTCCACTCCACCAGGCCATGGGCCCAGCCACGCAAATGCACGCTGAGCAGCAGCGACAGCAGCAAAAGCAGCCACCCAGCGCCACGCAACTGGCGCAGCTGCCCTGGGCGCGGCTTGCGCCCAAGCAGGTCACTGAAGTGTTTTTCCATGGCCAGGCACAGGGCGACGAAGCCGGCGAATGCGATCAGTGCGTTACCCAGCATCAGTTCGCCTCCGCTGTTTCAGGGCTAGGTTTTTTTACCGCTCGTGAGGGGCGCTTGGCCACGGGCTTGGGGCTACGCAGCATCTTGCCGGCCAGCCAGGCCAGGAGCAGGCCGGTAGCCAGCGCGGTCAGGTCGAAGCCGGCCATGGCCCAGTCACCCGCCAGTAACGAATGGTTCAGGCCCCGGTCGGTGGTCAGGCCATTGAGCAGCGGCAGCAAGGCGAAAGCCAGCGCGCCCAGCGCCAGTTGCTCGCCCCAGGCCCGACGCCCGCTGCGCACCACGGCATGCACCAGTGACAGCCCCCAGGCAGTGAAGAAGGCGTTGACCTCCCAGTCGGCCCGGCCGTCGACGCCCAACGGGATCAGGCGGTTAGCCCAGAAGAAGCCCGCCACGGCTAGCAGCAGGCCGCTCATGCTGGCGATATTGAGCACTTCGACCAAGCGCAGCTCACCCGGCAGGCGTTCGTGCTTGGCATGCTTGAGCTGGCGCTTGCCCAGCCACATCACCAGCCCGGTGCCGATCACCGCAGTACCGGCCACGCCAAAGAAGAAGTACAACCAGCGCAGCCAAGGCCCGGCGAAGTTGCCCATGTGCAGGCCGGCAAAGCTGAAGGCGGTCATCATCACCCCGCTCTCCGGCTTGCCCTGGCTCAGCAGCGCACCACTGACGCCATCGAAGGTCCAGTTGGCGCTGCGCCGGTAGGCCACGTGGTCGGCGGCCGATTGCGTGAAAGTGACGCGTGCATTGCTGTCACCCGGGTTCTGCACCTGGATGAAGCCGATACCCGCGCCCGGCTGCAGTTCCTGCACTTTGGCGTACAGGCCCGGCAGCGCTATCAGTGGTGTGGCCACTTGCGCCGCCTTGGGTGCATCGTTGCGACCGAACAGGTCGTTGAAGTACTTGCCGGTGTCACTGCCATAGCTGGCCATGATGCCCGCCGGCATCACCAGGTACATGAACAGCACCAGGCTGCTGTAGCTGATCATCAGGTGGAACGGCAGCACCAGCACGCCGATGGCGTTGTGCCCGTCCAGCCAGGAACGCTGGCCCTTGCCGGGGCGGAAGGTGAAGAACTCCTTGAAGATCTTCTTGTGGGTGATGATGCCGGTGACCAGCCCCAGCAGCATGATGAAGGCGCAGAAGGTCGACAGCCAACGGCCGAAGGGATGCGGCATTTCCAGCTGGAAGTGGAAGCGGTAGAAAAACTCGCCGCCCCGGCTTTCACGCGCTTCGACCGGCTGACCGCTCTGCGCGTCGAGGTTTTTGCTAACAAAGCCCCGGCGCCCGCCATCCGGGTCGCGCCAGCCCACATTCACTGCGGCTTCACGCTCGTTGGGCAAGCGGATCATCCAGTTGCCAGCGTGCCCGGCATTGGCTTCCAGGTAGCGCTGCGCCAGCCCCAGGCTCGCTGCAGGGTCGAGCGCGTGGCGACGCACTTCGGGCTGAGTCCAGTGGTTGATCTCGTCCTTGAAGTACGACAGCGTGCCAGTCAGGAAGATGGCGAACAACAGCCAGCCAAAGATAAGACCGGTCCAGGTGTGCAGCCAGGCCATGGCCTGGCGGAAGCCTTCTTTCATGGGGTTTTCATCCAGTAGGCCAACCCGCTGATCACGCCCAGTAGCACACCAGGCGCCAATACCCCCAGCCAGGCGCGCAACGCGCTGCGACAGGCGAAGCACCAGATGAACGCTAGCAGGTAGAAAACGAACGACAGCAGCAGCCCGATCAGCGTGGCATCGACCCTCGGCATGGGTGCCACCAAGGCAATACAGGCGCTGGCCATGGACGCCAGCAGGTAGCCACCCAGCAGCGCAGCGAGGCTGCGTGAGGTCACGGCCAGGCGATAGCTAAGCGAGAGGCCGGCGGTTTTGCGCGTCATGGCGAAGGTCCGGGCGTTTTCGGGGGTGCAATAATAATGATTTCAATTCTCATAAGCAAAGGCCAGGCGATGTCTTGCCGCATGGTCCTGAAGCAGCGTCGGCGATTGCCGAAAAAGCCGCCCCTCAATATAATGCGAACAATTCTTACTACCAGTTGCGCGACAAGGCGCCGGAGTATCACGGTGCCCAGCGCGCTCTCTTCCACCGTCGAAGGCCTCTACCATGCCCACCACAACTGGCTGACCGGCTGGTTGCGCCGTCGGCTGGGCTGCCCGCAGAGTGCTGCCGACCTGGCCCAGGACACCTACCTGCGCCTGCTCCAGGCCCGCGAAGCGCCGCAGCTGGTCGAGCCGCGCGCGTTCCTCGCCACCGTGGCCAAGCGCGTACTGTGCAACCATTTTCGCCGCCAGGAGCTGGAGCGCGCCTACCTGCTGGCCTTGGCCCAGGTGCCGGAAGAGCTGACACCCAGTGAAGAGCAGAAAGCGATCATTTTCGAAACGCTGCTGGAGCTCGACCGCCTGCTGGATGGCCTTCCAGCGCTGGTCAAGCGCGCCTTCCTGCTAGCCCAGGTAGATGGCTTGGGACAAGGCGAAATCGCCCGTGAACTGGGCATCTCGCTGGCCACGGTCAAGCGTTACCTGAGCAAGGCGGCCATGCGCTGCTATTTCGCCCTGTGAACGCCTCGTTTTCCCCGCAAGTAGCGGAGCAGGCAGTGCATTGGCTGATCGAGTCGCAGAGCGATGATTTCGGCCAGGTGCAGCAGCTGGCGTTTAACCACTGGTTGCAGGCCGACCAGGAGCACCAGCGTGCCTGGGCGCATATTCAGCAGGTCAACCAGCGGCTGCGCGGCGTGTCGTCGCCGGTGCTGCACGCAGCGCTGCAAGCCCCGCCCTCGCCGGCCCGGCGGCGCGCGCTCAAGGCCTTGTTGCTGGTTGGTGTGGCCAGTGCCACCGGGCTTGGCCTGCAACAGCACAGCCCTTTGCCCGGGCTGATGGCCGACTACCGCAGCCCGGTGGGCCAGCGCCGACGCATGCAGCTGGACGATGGCAGCGTGCTGCAGCTCAACACCCGCAGTGCCGCCGACGTGCGCTTCGACGGCCAGCAGCGGTTGGTACGGCTGTTCGAGGGTGAACTGGCATTGCAGGTGGCCAGTGATGCACGGCCGTTACTGTTGCGTACCGCCGAGGGCGCGCTACGCCTGGACCGTGGGCGCTTCAACGTGCGCCAGTTCGACGGTTACAGCCTGGTGTCGGTGTTCGACGGGGTTGCCAGTGCAGGCGGTCAACCGCTGCAGGCCGGGCAACAGGCACGCTTCACAGGTGGTTGGCGGTCGGTGTCAGCGCTCGATCGCAATGTCGGGGCCTGGGTCGACGGCATGCTGGTGGCATCGCAAATGCGCCTGGCCGATTTCCTCGCCGAACTGGGGCGTTATCGCCATGGGCAGTTGAGCTGTAGCGAGCGGGTTGCTGACCTTCGCATCTCCGGGTCTTATCCGCTGGACGACAGCGAACGTATTTTGCAGATGCTGGAGGTGGCACTGCCAGTGCGGGTGCGGCGATTTACCCGGTACTGGGTGACGGTCGATGGTGTAAGTGCTTGAGATCGCCGGGGCCGCTTTGCGCCCCCGGCTCCAAAACAAATTTCAAATCAACTGAGCCATTTTCCCAACCTCGCGTGACAGACATGGCAGAACCCCTCTTTCAGGACCCGACCCATGTCGTTGCGCCCCAGCTCCCTCGTCCACGCCCTGCTGCTTACCACCACCCTCGGCCTGGCCATGCCTGCCGCCCACGCCGAAACCCGCAGCTACCACATCGCCGCTGGCTCGCTTGAAGACGCCCTCAACCAGTTCGGCCGTGAAAGCGGTGCACTGATCTCGTTCGGCTCGCAACTGACCCAGGGCATAAACACTCAAGGCCTGGATGGCCAGTACGATGTGCGCCAGGGCCTCGATGCACTGCTACGTGGCAGCGGCCTGCAGGCGCGGCAGGAAACCGATAACGCCTTCAGCCTGCAACCTGCCGCCAGCCCAGCAGCAGATGGTGCCGTCGAGCTGGGCGCCTCGACCGTGGTCGGCGACTGGCTGGCCGAAGCGCAACAGGACAATGTGTTCGAGCACCCCGGCGCCCGGGACGTGGTGCGCCGCGAAGCGTTCGAACGCAACGGCGCCACCACCGCCCGCGAGGTGCTCAACCGCATCCCCGGGGTCAACGCCCCCGACAACAACGGCACTGGCAGCCACGACCTGGCGCTGAACTTCGGCATTCGCGGCCTCAACCCGCGCCTGGCATCACGTTCGACCGTGCTGATGGATGGCATCCCGGTGCCCTTCGCCCCGTATGGCCAGCCGCAGCTGTCGCTGGCACCGTTGAGCATGGGCAACATGGACGCCGTGGATGTGGTGCGCGGCGGTGGCGCAGTGCGTTATGGCCCACAGAACGTCGGCGGTATCGTCAACTTCGTGACCCGGGCAATCCCCGAGCAGGCCACGTTCAAGGCCGCCATGCAGAACCAGATCAGCCCATCTTCCAGCCACGATGGTTTCAAGAACAGCGCCAACCTGCTGGTCGGCGGCACCAACGCCAACGGCCTGGGCGGCGCCCTGCTCTACTCTGGCACCCGCGGTGGTGACTGGCGCGAGCACAGCGACACACAGATCGACGACCTGATCCTCAAGGGCAAGCTGCAACTGGACGAAGCCAACAGCCTGCACGCCATGGCCCAGTACTACGAGGGCGAAGCCGAGATGCCCGGGGGCCTGAGCACGGCCGACTTCGCTGCCGACCCGTATCAGTCGACGCGCCTGAAAGACAAGTTCTGGGGCCGCCGCACCCTGTTCAATTTCGGCTACGACTACAAGCAGGACGACCGCCAGTTCAGCGTCAACAGCTTCTTCACCAAGACCCTGCGTAGCGGCTACCTGGACCAAGGCAGCTTCGTTTCGCTGTCGCCGCGCGAGTACTGGGTGCGCGGCATCGAAACCCGCTTCTCGCAGGGCCTGGCCCTGGGCGACAGCTGGCATGAACTGGGCGTCGGCTACCGCTACATCAACGAAGCCGGCCACGAACTGCGCTTCCGTGAACCGGCCAACGGCGACCTGCCGACCACTGCCAGCCGCAACGACCGCGACACCCGCGGCAGCACCGAAGCCCACGCCATCTACCTGGATGACCGCATCGACATCGGCCGCTGGACCATCACCCCGGGCGTACGCTACGAGATGATCGATTCCGAGCAGAGCAACAAGCTCAACGGCCAGCGCTACCAGGGCAGCTACAACACCGCGCTGCCGGCGTTGAACGTGATGTACCACCTGACTGACAACTGGAACCTGTATGCCAACACCGAGGGTTCGTTCGGCAGCGTGCAGTACAGCCAGATGCCCAACCGGGTCAGCAGCGGCGAAGTGAAGCCGGAGAAGGCGCGCACCTGGGAAGTGGGTACCCGTTATGACAACGGTGACCTGCAGGCCGAGATCGGCGCGTTCCTGATCAACTTCGACAACCAGTACGAAAGCAACCAGACCAACGACTCGGTGATCGCCCGTGGCGAAACCCGCCACCAGGGCATCGAGACCAGCATCCGCTACGCACTGGACGGCCTGAGCCCGGCGCTGGCCGGCTTCGACGTGCACGCCAGCTACGCCTTCGTCGATGCCACCATCCGTGAGGACGGCCCGAACAAGGGCAACCAGGTGCCGTTCTCGTCGCGGCACAAGGGCAACCTGGGGGTGGGCTATACCGAAGGGCCATGGCAGCTGAACCTGGACGGTAGCTTCCAGAGCAGCCAGTACGCCGACAACGCCAACACCGGAACGGAAAGCGCCGATGGCAGCACCGGGCGCATCCCGGGCTACATGCTGGTCAGCACCCGCGCCGGGTATGACTTTGGCCCGCAGCTGTCGAACCTGAAGGTGGCGGTAGGGGTGAAGAACCTGTTCAACCGCGAGTACTACACACGCTCTTACGATGACAACAACAAGGGCAAGTATGTGGGTGAGCCGCGTACCTTGTATGTGCAGACGTCGGTGGAGTTCTGACCGATTGTACGGGGCCGCTGTGCGGCCCCCATTTGCAACAAGAAATTTATTTTCAAAAAGGGCTTGAATTCGTTGCGCCGTTGGCTGACCTTAGAGTCAAGAGACGCAGAAATACCAAGGGTCTCAAGGGCCTAGGCGCGTCTCCATGCGAGCAAGCTGAATAAGGATTGAATCATGCAAATCCAGGTCAACAGCAGCAACCATTTCGAAGGCAACGCCCGGCTCGACCAGTGGGTCCGCAGTACACTGGAAAGCTCACTTGAACGTTACGAGGACGACCTCACCCGCATCGAGGTGCACCTGCGCGACGAGAACGGCGCCAAGCCCGGACCGCATGACAAACGCTGCCAGATGGAGGCTCGCCCCAAAGGCCACCAACCGATTTCCGTGACCCACACCGCCACTTCGCTGGACCAGGCAGTGGACGGTGCCGCCACCAAGCTCAACCACGCGCTGGAACACTTCTACGGCAAACTGCGCAGCAAGCGCGGCGCCTTGGAACTGAGTGACCCAGACGCCTGATCGGCAATGCAAAACGCCCGGCCTGATGCCGGGCGTTTTCGTTTGTATTGATCAATGGCGCTGAACCAATTGGCGACTTTCCCGGTCAACTTCTGCATTCATTCAGCGTAGAAGCATGACCATGAACAACCCATTCGAACGAATCAGTGCTGCATTCGCCCCCGAATACCGGGTCAACCTGAGCATTGCAAACCTCGATGGCAGCATTATGCTGACCCTGTCCGACGACGCCGGCGTGGTCGCCAAGCGCCTCATCACCCAGGCCCAGCGCAACAACCCAGTGCGCCTGCAGCGGGTGATCGACAGCATCCGCCTGGGGCTGGCCATCGAACTGGGCCAGAACCCCATGCAGGTGCTGGCAGCGCTGACCCGCGACGCCCGCCACCAGCCGCGCCATTTCGTCGCCAACTGAAGGCTACTTGCCCTCCTCCACTTCCTTGCCGTTGGCGTCCAGCACCTTGGTCGAGGGGTAGCGGTACGAGGCGTAGCGCACCACCAGAATCGAGAACGCCAGCAACAGGATGCCGCCGCACAGGTACAGCAGCCCTTCGTCCGGCGCCTTGTGGTGCGAAACATCGCCGATCAGCAGGCGGGTCAGCGCAGTGATCGCCACATACAGCAGAAAGCGGATTGGCATGTGGTTGGTCTTGAAGTAGATGCCAACCATTGCCCCCAGCTCCAGGTAGATGAACAGCAGCAGGATGTCATCGACACTGACCCCGCCCTTGCCGAGCATATCCAGGAAGGTCATTACCGCCGCATAGGCGGTGATTGCGCCGATGCCGAACAATGCCAGGTAATGGAAGGCCTCGACGCACAGGTTGCCCAGCGAGTCCGCCGAGCCGTGCAAGCCCTTGCGCAGTTTTTCTGCCCATTTGATGTTCACGATGTTCCATTCCCCGATACGTCTTGATGGATGATGCGTCACCGGTGTGACGCTTGTGCCATGCAGTTAAAGGGCCAGGCCCCTGCCTTGGAAGGCGACCGATTGCCGCAAGGCACTTGTGAACTAGGCTGAGAATCAGGTTGCACAGGGATGGCAAATGCCATTACTGTATATAGATACAGTAAACTGCAACACAACCAGCAAAAAGGCATAGAGGTGATGAATGGCCGTCGAAGTGGTGTACCGCAGCAGCCGCGACCCGGAGCGCTTGTTCATGGATAAGGCCGAAGCAGACCGTCACGACAAGATGCTCGAACTGGCCGAGCGCCTGGCCGAAGTGCTGCACAAGGCAGTGCCATCGCTGACCGAGCAGCAGGTCGAGGAAGCCGGTATCTTCATGGCCAAGAACCGCGATGTGTTTGCCCGAGCGTTCAAGAGCCAGCCAGATGCCTTGGCCGAACTGCTCGAGGGTGGGGCTGCCGAGTGATATCGGCGGCGCCTGCTTCGCGGGTAAACCCGCTCCCACAGGTACTCCACAGTGTTCAAGACCTGTGCGATACCTGTGGGAGCGGGTTTACCCGCGAAGAGGCCGACAAGGCCAACATCAATTTTCAGCCGTAGAGCAACCGCTCCGCCAGCATCTGCGCCACCCGCGCCGGCGAGCGCTTCTCAGCCTGCGCATGGCCAAACACTTCGGTCAGCCGTGTAGGTATCCGCGCCAGGTGCGCGGTGATGGTGCCCAAGTCTTCGCCACGATGGGTAAGTGCCACGTAGATCAGCCCGCCGGCATTGATCACATAATCAGGCGCATACAGTATCCCGCGCGATTCCAGCTGGTCGGCCACCTGCAAGGTGGTCAGCTGGTTGTTCGCCGCCCCCGCCACTGCAGCGCAACGCAGCTGCATCACGCTCTGCCCGTTCAGCACCGGCCCCACACCACACGGGGCAAAGATGTCGCAGGGGGTACTGATCAACGCATCGTTGGTCACCGGCTTGGCATCGAACTGCTCCATTGCCAGCCGCACACGGCCTGGGTCCAGGTCGCTCACCAGCAGTTCCGCACCCACCGCATGCAGTTGCTCCGCCAACGCAAAACCGACATTGCCCAGCCCTTGCACCGCCACCCGCAGGCCTTTCAGGTCATCACTGCCAAGCCGGAACGACGTGGTTGCCCGGATACCGGCGAATACGCCCATCGCCGCATGCGGCGAGGGATCACCCGAAGCCGTGGTACTGGTCACATGCGGTGTGCTCTGGGCTATGCAGTCCATGTCTACGGTCGAGGTGCCACTGTCCACGGCGATGATGAAGCGCCCTTGCAAGGTATCGATGAAGCGGCCAAAGGCCTCGAACAGTGCCGCGCGGTTTTCCACATGCGGGTTGCGCATGATCACTGCCTTGCCGCCACCCAGCGGTAGGCCGGCCAGCGCGGCCTTGTAGCTCATGCCCTGGGCCAGGCGAATGGCATCGGTCATGGCGCTTTCGTCATCGGCGTAAGGCAGGTAGCGGCAACCGCCCATGGCCGGGCCCAACTGCTCGCTGTGAATCGCCACCACGGCCTTCAGGCCCGTGGACGGGTCGTTGAACAGGTGCAGTGACTGGGTACGGGTGCTTTGCATCAGTGCGAACATAGACGGGCTCCCCCAACGAGGTGCTCCTTCCAGTATAGGCACGGCCCCGAGGCAGGCGCCGCCGCCGGACCACTGGACGAAACCACGCGCCACAGCTAATACTCAAGCGTGTGTGGAGAAGCCCCATGAAGCCACGTCAAGCCTGCTTGGCCTGCCTGGAACGCGAGCCTGTCGCCCTGCTGGAAGCCGCATTGTGGATTGCTGCCGAGCACGACCGTAGTGTCGAGCCCGCAGCCAGCCTTGCCACGCTGCACGCCCTGCAGCGCGAGATCAGCACCAACCTGCCGATGCTGCCGCTGTGCGAGCTGGCCCAGCCACTGCTGCGCCAGCTGAATGCACTGGGCTTCCAGCAGGATGAGTACCACCCCCTGCGCCCGCAGGCAGCGATGATGGACAAGGTGCTGCAACGCCGCCGCGGCCAGCCGCTGACCCTGGCCATCCTCGCCCTGGAACTGGCTCGCCACCTGTCCATCCCGCTGGAGGGCGTGGGCTTTCCTGGCCATTTCCTGCTGCGCGTACCGGGTGCCGACCACCTGCTCGACCCCTGCGGTGGCCGGCGCCTGTACCCCAACGATTGCCGTGAACTGCTGGCCCGCCAGTTCGGCCCGCACGTGGCGCTGACGGCAGAGCACATGCGCAGTGCCAGCCCGCTGCAGATGCTGCAACGCCTGTCACGTAACCTGCGCCAGTTGCACATCAGCAACGACGACCATCTGGCGGCATTGATCGATGCCGAACGGATCATGCAACTTGGGCCGGTGCAGGTGAGCGACTACGTGACCCGCGCCTCGCTCTATCAGCACCTGGATTGCCCACAGGCCGAGCGCTTCGACCTGGAGCATGCGTTACTGCTAACGGAAGACCCGGTCCAGCGCCTGAAGCTGTCCGAGCGGATCGGCAAGCTTCCGGCGGCGAACCGTTCGCTTCACTGAGCCGGACTGTCCGGCTGCTGGGCGGGGTGGGCCTTGGCGAACGCCGGGTGCCCGGCTGCAAGGGCGGCAACCCGCAGGATGCGCGGGAAGCTGTCGAGGTCTATGTTGAAACGTTCGGCGGCGTAAAGCTGCGGGATCAGGTACACATCCGCCAGCCCCGGCTTATCACCAAAGCAGAAGCCGTGATCACCAATCAGTTGCTCCACTGCCGCCAGCCCCTGGCTGATCCAATGGCCAATCCACTGGTTGACTTGGCCTTCGTCCTGGCCGGCCTGGCGCAGCCGGTTGAGTACGCTGACGTTGTGCAGCGGGTGGATGTCACAGCCGATGATTGCCGCCACGCCACGTACTTTGGCGCGCGCCTCAGCCGTGGCCGGCAGCAGCGCAGGCTGTGGATAAACCTCTTCCAGGTACTCGATGATCGCCGGCGACTGCACCAGCAATTCACCGCCGTCGGTGCGCAAGGCTGGCACCCGGCCCTGCGGGTTGACGGCAACGTAGCCCGCACCGCGCTGTTCACCCTGCAGCAGGTTGACCGGCAGGGACTGGTAAGACAGCCCCTTCAGTGCCAGGGCAATGCGCACCCGGTAGGACGAGGTGGAACGGTAATAAGTGTACAGCTCCATGCCCCAGCCTCCTCAGTTGGCCGCGATGACCGTGCCACGGCATTCGCCGAAGCCGATGCTGGCCACGCCGTCACGCGTGCAGCGCGCACGCAGGATGATCTCGTCGCCGTCTTCAAGGAACTTGCGCACCTCGCCACTGCCCAGCTCCACCGGCAGCTTGCCGCCTTCGGTGATCTCCAGCAGGCTGCCGAACGAACCCGGCGTAGCGCCCGACAGCGTGCCCGAACCGAACAAGTCACCCGGCTGCAGCTGGCAGCCGTTGACACTGTGGTGTGCAACCAGCTGCGCCACGGTCCAGTACATGCTGCGGGTGTTGCTCAGGGTAAGGCGGTGCGGGGCAATGCCTTGCTCACGCATGCGCTCGGTCAGCAGCAGCACTTCAAGTTCGATATCGAATGCACCAGCGGCCTGGTCACGCTTGTCCTGCAGGTACGAGAGTGGCTGCGGGTCGCCTTCCGGGCGTGCCGGTTGGGCGCAGCGGAACGGCTCCAGGGCTTCGGCGGTGACTACCCAGGGCGAAATGCTGGTGATGAAGCTCTTGGACAGGAACGGCCCCAGTGGCTGGTATTCCCAGGCCTGGATATCACGTGCCGACCAGTCGTTGAGCAGGCACAGGCCGGCCACATGCTCGGCGGCATCACCGACCGGGATGGCCTGGCCCATGTCATTGCCTTGGCCAATCCAGATGCCCAGTTCCAGCTCGTAGTCCAGCCGTGCGCATGGGCCGAAGCTCGGCTCGGTGTGCCCAGCCGGCAGGGTCTGGCCCTTGGGCCGGCGCACGTCGGTGCCGGACGGGCGGATGGTCGAGGCGCGGCCGTGGTAACCGATCGGCACGTATTTGTAGTTGGGCAGCAGCGGGTTGTCGGGGCGGAACAACTTGCCCACGTTCTTGGCGTGCTCGATGCCCACGTAGAAGTCGGTGTAGTCACCAATCTGCGCCGGTACATGCAGCTGGCAAGCGCTGGCCGGGTACAGCGCGGCTTGCAGCGCTGCCTGGTGTTCACTGTGCTCGCCCAGCAACACCTGCAGGCGCTCGCGCAGGGCGACACGGGCGCTGCGGCCCAAGGCGAAGAATGCGTTCAATGCCCCGCCGCGGGTGGCTTCGACGGCAGTCTTGGCGGCACCGTCGAACAGGCCGGCGGCCAGCACCGCTTCCAGGTCGAGGATGGCGTCGCCGATGGCCACGCCACAGCGCTTGGCTTCACCCGGCCGGTTGAAGATGCCCAATGGCAGGTTCTGCAACGGGAAATCGCTATGCCCATTGGCGTGCTCGACCCAACTACGGGCAATGGCGTTCTGGTTCATGGGTTATCTCCGGTTCGGGTTGAAGGTGCTCGGCAAGGTGGCCCAGCAACTATCGTAGTCGGCCTGCAATTGCGGGCATTCAAGGGCCTGCAGGCTCGGGCGCAGCACCTGGCTGGTCTCGAACATGAAGGCCATGGTGTTGTCGATCTTGTGCGGCGCCAGGTCGGCGGCAATGGCTTTTTCGCAGGTTTCGGCGTCGGGGCCGTGGGCGCTCATCACCCCGTGCAGCGAAGCACCGCCCGGCAGGAAGCCCTCGGCCTTGGCATCGTAGGCACCGTTGATCAGGCCCATGAACTCGTTCATCAGGTTACGGTGGAACCATGGTGGACGGAAGGTGTTCTCGGCCACCATCCAGCGTGGTGGGAAGATCACGAAGTCCATGTTGGCCAAGCCATGCACGCTGGTCGGTGAGGTCAGCACGGTGAAGATCGACGGGTCCGGGTGGTCGAAGCTGACCGTGCCGATGGTGTTGAAGCGGCGCAGGTCGTACTTGTACGGCACGTTGCTGCCGTGCCAGGCGACCACGTCCAGCGGCGAATGCTGCAGTTCGCAGGCCCAGTGTTCGCCAAGGAATTTCTGCACCAGCTGCACCGGGCCCTCGGCCTCTTCGTAGTGCGCCACCGGAGTGAGGAAGTCACGCGGGTTGGCCAGGCCGTTGCTGCCGATCGGGCCCAGGTCCGGGATGCGCAGCGGTGCGCCGTGGTTTTCGGCGATATAGCCACGGGCCTGGCCGTCGAGCAGTTCGACGCGGAATTTCATGCCGCGCGGGATCACGGCGATTTCCAGCGGTTCGACTTCCATTACACCCAGTTCGGTGGCAATGCGCAGGCGGCCTTGTTCCGGCACCAGCAGCAGTTCACCGTCGGCGTTGAAAAACACCCGCTCCATAGAACGGTTGGCGCGGTAGATGTAGATGCTTACGCCGGCCGGTTTTTCCGCCGCGGCGTTGGCAACCATGGGCAGCCAGCCTTCGATGAAATCGGTCGGCTCGGCAGGAATCGGCTGGGGGCTCCAGCGCAGGCGGTTGGGGTTGATCGCCCCCAGGGGCCCGGTCAGCGGCTGGCGCGCCAGGCGCTCAAAACGCGGGTGCAATGCAGACGGGCGAATGCGGTACAACCAGGTGCGGCGCAGCTCGCTGCGGGTCATGGTGAACGCCGTGCCCGAAAGCAGCTCGGCATACAGCCCGTAAGGGGCTTTCTGCGGCGAGTTCTGCCCGACCGGCAGGGCACCTGGCAGCGCTTCGCTGGCAAACTCGTTGCCGAAGCCGCTGAGGTAGTGAAGGTCGGGTGACGTGTCGCGATTCATCGATGCCTCCGGGCTCTGGCCGAGCCGTTGCTGGCAGCTGGCTGCAGGCCCGGTGTGGGGTGGCAGCACGTCTGCATTGTTTTTATCGTAATCAGATTACGAATAACGTAATTTGCTCCGAGCAATGCGTCAAGCTATAAAGGCGCGACTTGAAGAATCCGGAAGAAAATGTCCATGACCAAAGCCAGCTCCCCCGCCGACAACGGCAAGCAGAAAGTCCGCTCGGCGGAGGTAGGCACCGACATCCTCAAGGCTCTTGCCGAACTCTCCCCTTCCACCTCGCTGTCACGCCTGGCCGAACATGTGCAGATGCCGGCGAGCAAGGTGCACCGTTACCTGCAGGCATTGATCGCCAGTGGTTTTGCCGAGCAGGATGCGGCCACCAACCATTACGGCCTGGGGCGCGAGGCACTGCGGGTGGGGCTGGCGGCGCTGGGCAGCATCGACGTATTGAAGATCGCCGCGCTGCCGCTGTCGCAATTACGCGATGAACTGAACGAGAGCTGCTTCATTGCAGTGTGGGGTAACCGGGGCGCGACCGTGGTCAGCATTGAACCGGCGGTGCGGGCAGTCACCGTGGTGACGCAGATCGGTTCAGTACTGCCGCTGCTCACGTCGTCCACCGGCCTGGTATTCGCCGCCTACTTGCCCGAGCGCGAGACCGTGGAGTTGCGTGACCAGGAGCTGGCCGCCCTGCAGCACAGCGCCGATGACTACCAGGCGGTACTGGCGGGCATTCGCGAACGTGGCCTGCACCATGTGCACGGGCTGCTGATGCCAGGCGTGGATGCGCTGTCGGCCCCAGTGTTCAATGCCATGGGGCAAGTCGCTGCGGTAATGACCGTGGTCGGGCCCACGTCGATCTTCCATGCCGACGAGCATGGCCCGGCGGCGCAAAGGCTATTGGCGGCAGCGCGGGAAACCAGCTGGCGCATGGGCTATTCGCCCGCCGGTTGAGTGCCTGCGGCACTATTGCCCGATACGTAAAGGTGAATGTCATAAGCGGCTATTTTTCCTACAGGATCAAGCGCTTATTCTTAACTCACTGGCCGGCATGAAGGGCACTCCCCCCCGCCTTTCAGGCCTGCGAGGTTCACCGACGTAGATTTTGAAGCTCCTTGATCTGACGTCTCGATTGGCCGCTGCGGCTTGCAGTGGCCTTTTTTTTTGCTGAGTGAAAATGCGTTTGGGCTGCTGGGTGCTTGCCCTATCATTTTCATTGCCTGTGAGATCGAGCGCCGCCACCCACATCAAGCCATGCACCTGCCCTAGCCCCCGACCACTGTCAAAATGACCCGCGTCGGCCCCTTTGCAATACCCTTGAACCAGTGTTCCGAGTCAACTCGCACGATCGCCGTATCCCCCGCGTTCAGGGTGATGGTTTCCTGCGCAGTATGAATCTCCAGGCGCCCGGTCAAAATGTGGAAAATCTCGCGGGTGCCCGGCGCATGCGCGGCAAAACGGCTTGAGGTTGCCCCCGCCGGGACGGTGTAGGCGAGCAACTCGACATCGGCGCTGGGGCGGGCCAACGCCAATCGCTCGATGCCGCTGGTTTCATCGTAGAACCGCAGGTTGTCGCCAGCACGCGTAACCTGCGCACCTTCGCGCTCCACCAGTTCGTTGAGCTCGCATCCCAGCCCGCGGGCGATAGCCAAAGCATTGCGCAGGCTGGGGCTGAGCAGGCCGCGTTCGACCCGTGACAACGCCGCCGCCGATACGCCACTGGTTTCGGCCAACTGGTCGAGGGTAACCCCGAGCTGTGTACGGCGCATGCGCACCGCGTTGCCGAAATAAATGTCCTGTTCTTGCAGCTCACTTTCCAAACCGTGCCCCTTGCTAATTTGTGCTCTGGCCCAGCGGCCTTGGCCATTCTGGCACAGCACAGGAAGGCATGGCGCCATCTTGCGGAATATTTGCATATATGCAAATCTTATTGCATATACGCAAATAGAGATTTCACCATGTCCTCTCTGCTCGCTGGTTTGCCCGTACTCTCCACCCTTCTGGCGCTAGCGCTTGGCTTGCGCTCCCTGTACGCAGCCGTGCTCGGTGTCGCGTCAGCCTTGCTGGCAATTCTGCTGGCGTTTCCGATACCCGTAGAGGGCATCGCCCCTGCCATACTGCGCTGGGCGCCCATCCTGGCCGAGGTTCTACTGATCGTCGGCGGCGGGCTGCTGCTGTCGGAAGCCTTGCAGCAGGCAGGGGGCCAGGCCGCACTGGCCAACTGGATACGTGGGCGCTCTGGCCAAGGTGTTGGCGCAGTGCTACTGGTGATGCATGGCATCACGCCGTTTGCCGAGTCGCTGACCGGGTTTGGTATCGGCGTCACCATCGCCATCCCGCTGCTGGCGCATTTCGGCCTGCCGGCACGCAAGGTTGCCGTCATTGGTTTGCTGGGGCTGTGCGCCGTACCTTGGGGCTCGATGGGGCCGGGCACATTGATTGCGGCCACCATGGCCCAGGTGCCATTCCACGACTTGGGCGTGGCCTCGGCCATCCTCAGCCTGGTCCCGTTTGTTGTCACCGGGGTGGTTGCGGCCTGGCTCGCCAGCCCACCTGAAGCCCGCTTGGCAGCGGTGCTGCAGGGGCTATTGTCCGGCATCCTGCTGACCGTCGCGGTACTGGTCGCCAACATGCTGTTCGGTACAGCACCTGCTGGCGCGCTGGGCTCACTGCTGGTGATCACCCTGCACTTGCTGCGCGGCAACGTTGCCGCACAGGCGGTGGCACTCGACCCCGCAGGGCGCCGTGCGTTATGCAGCTACGCGATCCTGCTGGGCGGCGTGCTGGCGGCGGGTGCGCTGGTGCGCACGGCCGGGCTGCCCGAGCACTGGCGCTACCTGGCTTCACCCGCGCTGTGGCTGTTCGTCGCGGCCCTCTGGTTCTGCCGCGGGTTGCCGCTGTGCGCGGTGCGCCAACGCGCGTGGTCCTCCTGGACGAAGGTGGCCCCTGTAACCGGCTTATTCATCGGCCTGGGTATCCTGATGGCGGTTTCTGGCATGGCGGCCTACCTGGCCCAGGCGCTGGCACAAACCGGCTCGGCCTACCTGGTTGCGGCACCTTTCGTTGGCGCCATTGGGGGCTTCGTCACCGGTTCCAACAGCGGCGCCAATGCAATGTTCGCCACCACCCAGGGTGAAATCGCCCGCTCGCTCGGCGTTGATGTACTCGGCTTCATCGCGGTGCACAACGTAGCCGCCGCGTTCCTGCTGATGGGCTCACCGGGCAAGATCGAAATGGCCGTGCAATTGTCCCCAATCGCCGCAGCCAGCCACCGGCGCTGGATCCAGATGACAGTGCTGCTGGTAGCCTTGGTAGTGGTCGCCGCACTGGCGCTGATCAATACCCTGCTGGGCAGCTCGCTGATCACCTTGCAGGGGGCCCTGCCCGGCTGAGCCGCAACTTCTTGGGCTGTCAGCTCAGCGGATACTTCTGCAGGTTGGCCATCATCTGCTGCAGTGCCTGCAAACTGTCCTGCGGATGCACGGCCCCCTCGAAGTCGCCAATCCGTGCCCAGCTCTCCGCCACCTGCTCCGGGGTGAAGCCTTCGCGCGGATCAAAGCCCACCCCCAGGCTGCGCTCCCAGCGCACCTTGCCTACCCAGCCACCGCCCACTTCGAACAGTTCACCGGTGCCCTGGCACTGCTCGCTGCCCAGGTACACCACCAGCGGGCTGACCAGCTCCGGCTTGAGCCGCTCGAACACCTGGGGCGGGATCAGCCCTTCGGTCATGCGGGTGCCGCCCGTGGGGGCGATGGCGTTGACCAGGATGCCATGCTTGCGCCCTTCAATGGCCAAGGTGCGGGTCAGCCCATACAGGCCAAGCTTGGCCATGCCGTAGTTGGCCTGGCCGAAGTTGCCGTAGATGCCGGAGGTAGAGGCGGTAAAGATCACCCGCCCCCAGTTCTGCTCGCGCAAATGCGCCCAGGCGGCACGGGTAACTTTGTAGGCACCCTCGACGTGCACCTGGTAGACCTGCTCCCAGTCGCTGTCATCCATCTTGTGGAAGGTTTTGTCGCGCAAGATGCCAGCATTGTTCACCAGCACATCGACCCGGCCGAAACTGTCCAGCGCCTGCTCGACGATACGTGCGCCGTGGCTGACCGAGTCATGGTTGGCAATGGCGCTGCCACCGGCAGCGCGGATCTCCGCCACCACCCGGTCAGCGGCAGAGGCGCTGGCACCTTCACCGTGGGTGGAGCCGCCCAGGTCGTTGACCACGACCCTGGCCCCACGCGCGGCAAACAGCAGCGCATGGGCACGGCCCAGGCCGCCGCCGGCTCCAGTGACGATCACCACGCGATCTTGCAGACGGACAGGTTCGCTCATGCTCAGGGCTCCAGGCAGGTTCAGGTAAGCCGAGTGTCCGCCGCCAACGACGGGCGGACAATCAAGCTCACGCAGGCTGAATGCCTGGCAATAACGCAGGGCGATGGATACGGGGCCCGGTCAGGACCACGCCACCTTCTGCTGGGGGTAGCTCAGCGGTTGTTCACGAAAGGCCAGGTAATGGCGCAGCACCTGCATCGGCGCTTCGGTATGCGGGTAATGGCCGATGCCGTGCAATTGCACGGTGTCTGGCTCCGGCACCAGTTGCCGGTAGCGTTCAACCATGTGTGCACCGGAAAGCGGATCAACCGCGCCATTGATGAAGCGCAATGGCACGCCTTCGCGCTGCATCGCCCCGACCCAGCGCTCGCGGTGCAACCTGCGCTCGGGCATGTAGCCCACCAGCTTGTGCAGGATGCGCGTGCCCCGGTTGGCGACGATCAGGCTCCAGCAGTCATCCAACGCGCTTTCACTGGGGTGAGTGCAAGGGCCGTAGACCTGGGTCACGTTGCGTACCAGGTCGTCACGCCCGAACGAGCGCCCCACCAGCCAACCCACTCGGCTGAGCAGCAGCTTCTGGATCAACAGCATGCGGCAGCTTTCGGGGAACAACCCGCTGTTGAGGAATACGCAACTGGCAATGTCGGCACGCTGTTCATGGCGCCGCGCCAGCAGCTCCTGGGCCACACTGCCGCCGTAGTCGTGGGCCAGCAAGTGCACCGGCTGGTCGACCTGCAGGTGGCTGAGCAAGGCCTGCTGCAAGTCAGCTTGCTCCATCAGGCTGTAGGCGTGATCGACCGGTTTGGCCGAATCGCCAAAGCCAAGCATGTCGCAGGCGATCACCCGGAAGCGTTGGCTCAGGGGCCCCCACAGGTAGTGCCAGTCCCAGCTGGCGGTGGGGAAACCATGTAACAGAAGCAGGGGCTCTCCTTGCCCTGCGGTCCAGTAGCGGATGCTCTGGCCCCGGAAAGTGAAACTTTGTCCCCGGGTACGCCAGACGCACAATGGAATTTCGGCCATAGGCATCAGAACGGTCCCGGTGAAGTGGTGTTGGCGGAATAGGGCAAGGCTGCGGTCATTGCATGTCACCTCGGCACTTACATGTGCTCTCTATGTCGAGGCTGAGCATAGCCAGCAGCTCATAGGCTGGAAGTTGCATTGCCAGCCAGCTTGATGACTGAGCGAGTCAGTGGCACGAACGGTCAGAGCAGCATGGCCAGCAGCGGTGCCGCGAACAGGTTCAACAGCCCGGTCAGGACCATGACCAGCCCGGCCACCGAGCCTTCCTCGCGGCCCACCTCTTGTGCCCGGCTGACCCCGGCTCCATGCGCACCGACGCCAAACAGCGCGCCCCGCGCCAGCGGTGTGCGCAGTGGCAACCAACGCAGCAACACGCCACCGAACATGGCGCCGAGCACGCCGGTGAACATCACGAACACCGCCGTCAGTTCCGGTACGCCCCCCAGGTCATGGGCCAGCGGCATGGCAAACGGCGTGGTGATCGAGCGAGGTACCAACGACAGACTGGTGGCACTGTCCAGCGCCAGCAAATGCGCCAGCCCCCAGGAGCTGGCGATCGAGGCGCTGCTACCGGCCACCATGCCCACCATCAATGCCGGCCAATTGCGCGCCAGCATGGCCCGCTGCTGCCAGATCGGTACGGCGAAGGCCACGGTCACCGGGCCAAGCACGCTCATCAGCCAGTGGGTGTTGCGCGCGTATTCGGCATAGGCGGTATGCAGCGGTACGGCAACCGCCAGCAGCAGCACCGGTACCAGAATGAGCGGCGACAGCAGGTAGCGCTTGCTGCGCCGGTACAGCCAGCGGCTGCCCAGATAGGCCAGCAAGGTCAGGGCCAGCCAGAACAGCGGCATCGGTTCAAGGCTCATGGCGCAGACTCCAACGGCACACCAACTCCACGGTCAGCGCGGTCACCACCATGACCATCAGGGTACTCACGGCGATCACCAGCAAGATGCGCCAGCCTTCTTCGCGCAGCAGGGTGCCGTAATCGAGCAGGCTCATCAGTGCCGGGATGAAGAACAGCAGCATCTCGGCCATCAGCCAGCCGGCGCCTAGTTGCAGCATGGCCGGCTTGAGCACCCCTGAGGCAAACAGCAACAGCAGCACTGCCAGGCCCACCACGCCGCCAGGAATCGGCCAGCCCAGCCAGGTGGCAAGCTGGCCGCCCAGCAGGAACAGGGCACAGAGAATGGCCAGCTCGACGAGCAGGCGCAGGGCTTTTTTCAGTAACGCGGGTTTCATGGACGGGTTCCTCGACAGGCCCTCATTTTAAGATTCGGCTGCCTAGGCCAGAAGCGAATTGTTAGACTGATTGCCATTCCAGAATGGAATCCAAAGCATGGAATTCAAACAGCTGCGCAGCTTTATCGAAGTGGTCCACCGTGGTGGTTTTACCCAGGCGGCGCAGACCCTGCACATCAGCCAGTCGGCCGTGAGCAAGCAGGTGGCCCAGCTGGAGCAAGATGTGGGCCAGCCACTGCTGGAGCGCCAGGCTTCGCAGCTGCACCTGACCGCTGCCGGGCGCATCGTGCTGGAGCGTGGCGAAACCCTGCTGCGCCAGCGCCAGGCGCTGCTCAACGAACTGGACGACCTCAGCCAGATGGAGCGTGGCGAGCTGCGCCTGGGCTTACCGATGCTGGGCAGTGACGCCTTGTTCGCCGGCTTGTTCGCCGAGTATCGGCGGCGCCACCCGAACATCGCGGTCCAGTTGCTTGAAGGCGGCAGCCGCAGCGTCGAGCAGGCGGTCAGAACTGGCGAACTGGAGCTGGGCGGCAGCCTGACGCCCAGTGACGAGGCGTTTGACTATCAACCGTTCTGCAACGAACCACTGGATGCCTTGCTACCGGCCGGCCATGACCTGGCGGGCCTGGACGGAGTGGACCTGGGGCAACTGGCCGATACACCGTTCCTGTTGTACCAACGCAGCTTCGTGCTGAATGACCGGCTGATGAAGGCGTGCCAGCAGCAGGGGTTTACCCCGAAGGAAGGTGGGCGCAGTGGCCAGGCGGATTTTTTGGCGGCGCTGGTAGCGGCAGGCCAAGGCGTGGTGTTGCTGCCCCGAGTGGTGGCAAAAGCGCTGGAGCGCCCCGGGGTGGTGCGCTTGCCACTGCGTTCGCCGGGGGATTTGCGCTGGGATATCGCCTTTATCTGGCGGCGCGGGGCGTACCTGTCACGGGCGGCGCAGGCGTGGTTGGCCTTATTGCGCGAATGGCCAGTGCCTTATAGCAAGGAATGAATTGGCCTTGCTGGCCTCTTCGCGGGTGAACCCGCTCCCACAGGTACTGCACAGCACTCAGAAGCTGCGCTCCCCCTGTGGGAGCGGGTTTACCCGCGAAGAGGCCGGTACAGCAAAAGAGGCCCGTCAGGCTTTCAATGCAGTGATCAACTCAGCCAACCAAGGCTCGGCATCCGCCTCCGGGGTTACCGTCTCGCTGGCGTCCAGGCGCAGCATCGGCTGCACTTCGCGCACACCCAGCTCGGCAAACAACTCACGCAGCTGCTCGCCACCGCCGCAGTAGGTATCGCCATAGCTGGAATCGCCCAGCGCAATCACTGCACCCGGCAAACCACGCCAGGCCGCAGGCAGAATGTCACGGATGCTGCTGTACAACGGCATGAGGTTGTCCGGCAGCTCGCCCATGCCGGTGGTCGAGGTCACGGCCAGCAAGGCCTCGGGGGCAAAACCTTCCAGGTCCTGCAAGGTGGCACGCGCTGCATGCCAGGCCTCCAGGCCCGCGGCCTTGAGCAGCGATTCAGCGTGACGGGCGACTTCTTCGGCGGTGCCGTAGACCGATCCGGAAATAATGGCGACTTTCATCGGGTAGAGGATTCCGAAACTGAGTGAAAACGTAGGATACTAGCATCCAGCGCTGGCAAAAGGCCGCCTCTACCAAAGTCGCCAGCCTCAGCCCTTCTTCGCCAAATGGCCCGAACATGATCAACGCGCAATTGCTGCAATCCATGGTCGATGCGTCCAATGACGGGATCGTGGTCGCCGAACAGGAAGGCGACGACACCATCCTCATCTACGTGAACGCCGCCTTCGAACGCCTTACCGGCTACAGCCGTGACGAAATCCTCTACCAGGATTGCCGCTTCCTGCAGGCCGGCGACCGTGACCAGCTTGGCCGCGCCCGTATCCGCAAGGCCCTGGCCGAAGGCCGCCCGTGCCGCGAAATACTGCGCAACTACCGCAAGGATGGCAGCGCCTTCTGGAACGAGCTGTCGATCACCCCGGTGAGGCACAACACCGAACAACGCACCTATTTTATCGGTATCCAGAAAGACGTCAGCCGCCAGGTCGAACTGGAACGGGAACTGGCCGAACTGCGCGCTCGTCCGAAACCCGACGAACGTACCTGAACCAAGTACGCCATGCACGGTCAATCCCGTTGAAGAAATCGCTACCACCGAGTTCGATCATGCAAGCAGAAGCGCTCCTGACCCAGGACGAGCTGGACTTCATACAGAACATGCAGCATTCGCCGCAATTGAACCTGGCCGACTCCATGTCGAGCCTGCTGGTTAATGGCGACCGCCGCATCCAGAGCTTGCTCACTCGCTTGGTGACCAATGAACAAGTGACCTTGCAGGCCCAGTTCAACAACCAGCAGATCAGCTTCCCACTGCAACTGGTGGAAGACGAATTCCACGCCCTGCACCTGCAAGTGGGCTCCCCGGAAATCTACGAAGACGGCCCCATGCTGCGCCCCTGGCGCCTGACGCTGGATCAGCCGAGTGCACTGCTCGATGCCCATGAGCAGGAAAGCGGCCTGTGGGTGCGTGAAATTTCGTTCAAGGGCGCGTTGCTGGAACTGCGCGGCTTGCCGCAAGCCCCTGCCCGCTTCGAGTTGAGCTTCGCCCCTGGCGGCATCAGCCCTATCGAACTGCATGGCGTACTGGGCCGGCGCATCGGCCCAGACCTGGCGGCCTACGACTTCAGCCAAAGCCCGACCGAAGAGATCGAGCGCCTGCGCGACTACATCCTCCAGGCCCATCGCCAGGCCCACCCCGAGCTGCACACTCAAGTATCGAGCTGACCGGCCAGAAACTGCCGCAAACGCTGACGCATCACACCCCCCTGCGCACCCAGGCAGGCGATCGGGCTGCCAGCCAGGCTGTGTTGTGCCAGTTCCGCCGCTTCACCGGCCAATAACGAAGGGCATGCCAGCACGGCCGCCAGGCGCACCAGGCGCCGGGTGAGTTCCGCCGTGAGCGGCTGGTGGGCAAACAACACCAAAGCATCCGGTTTCAGGCGCTCGCAGACCAACGCCAGCTCCTGCAGCGGCTGCCCGCTCGCCAGCGGCGTCACGCCAATGTCGTCGCTGCCCAGGGTCAGGCTGGTCACCAGCAACTCCAGCTCCTGGCACTGCCCCGACAACGGCGCCAGCAATACCGTGCGGCTACGCGGCACATGGGCAAGCTGCAAGCGGGCAAACACCCGGCCACGCAGGAACTGGTCGAGGAACAGCCACTCGCTGGCCTGCCCGTAGCCGCCCAGGCCAACCGCCAGGTCGTGCCACACAGGCATGAACACCTCGGCGAACACCTGGTCCAGGGTACTGGCGGCAAATACCTCGTCGAACAGGCGGTCCAGGCTCACCAGGTCAAAGTGCTGCACCGCCTGGCGAATTTGCTGCTGCCAGTGCAGCCAGGTGCCTGTCAGGCCGACAGCCTGCCCGGCAAGGGCATGGCCACGCGCAAGGATGCTGCCGACCTTGCTCACCGCCACACCGCGCTCCAGCCAGCCGAGGATGCGGCGGATATCATCAATGTCGGCCTGCGAGTACAGGCGGTGGCCACTGTCGGTGCGGGTTGGCTGGATCAGACCATAGCGGCGCTCCCAGGCGCGCAAGGTCACGGCATTGACGCCCGTCAGGCGGGAAACTTCACGGATCGGAAACAGGTCCTGCTGCACGAGGCCCGCATCGATCGCCGGATTACGTCCCTGTTCGTTCATCTGCACGAGATACCCTGTGCGCGAAAGTTGAACGCGTAGTCTACTACGACTGCAGCGCCCACAGGGCTGCAACCGTTTGCCGGCTGACATTTGCCGAAGATCTTACATGCGCGATAATCCGCGCCCGATTCTTGCATGCACGCCTGCGTCGCCCACCACCCCGGGCCACGCAGCCAAAGGGGCCAGCTACCCGCCAGCCCCGTTGCCAGGAGATACACGATGTCTACCCCACCCGTCACCTTGATGGTATCGCGCCGCGCCGCCCATGGCCGCTACCAGGACCTGCTGGCCTGGCTGCATGAAGGCGAGCAGCTGGCCACCGACTTCCCCGGCTACCTCGGCTCGGGCATCCTCGCCCCGCCCCGCGATGGCGACGAATTCCAGATCATTTTCCGCTTCAGCGACGAGCCCACCCTGCATGCCTGGGAGCACTCCGCCTCGCGTCGGGCCTGGTTGCAACGCGGCAATGGCCTGTTCGAACGCCCCAAAGAGGCGCGCGTAAGCGGCATCGATGACTGGTTCGGCACCAACATGGTGCAAAAACCGCCGCGCTGGAAACAGGCCGCGGCTATCTGGCTAGCGTTCTTCCCGGTCTCGCTGGCGTTCAACGTGGTGTTCGGCCACTGGCTGGCAGGGCTCGACCTGGTGCCCCGGGTACTGCTCAGCACCTTGGCCCTGACACCGGTGATGGTCTACCTGTTCATCCCTCTGTCCACCCGCCTGCTGGCCGGTTGGCTGCATGCCACCCCAGCCACCGCGGGTGCCTTGCGCAGCCGCTGAGGCCAGGCCATACAACAGGGAAACAGTTCGGGTATGCTGGGCGGCAACCAAAGGACAGACAAGTTGACCGCCCCGAACATGAACAGCCCCATTCTCGTTACCGGAGCCAGCCAGCGCGTCGGGCTGGCCCTGGCCCTAGAACTGGCACAGGCCGGCCATACGGTGGTCAGTGCCAGCCGCAGTGTCCAGCCACAAGCGGCCCACCCTAACATCGTGCAGTTCCAGGCCGACCTGTGCCAGGCGGCCGACCGCCAGGCGCTGATCGACCACCTGCACAACCATTACGACGGCTTGCGTGCCATTGTCCACAATGCTTCGCTGTGGCTGGACGATGGCCTCGACAACCTCGAGACCATGTTCCGCCTGCACGTCGAAGCGCCCTACCACCTCAACCTGGCCCTGGGCGACCTGCTGGCCAAGGTGGAAAAGGCCGACATCATCCACATCTGCGACGAGACCTCTTCACGCGGCAGCAAAAGCCACATTGGCTATGCCGCCACCAAGGCCGCGTTGCAGAACATGGTGCTGTCGTTCGCCGAAAAATATGCGCCCAAGGTGCATGTCAACGGTATCCTGCCCGGGCTGCTGATCCTCAAGGAAGGGGGCGATGAAGCCTACCGCCAGCAAACCCTGAAAAAGGCCCTGCTGGAATTCGAACCCGGCGCCGGCCCGCTGATCGAGACGGTCAAGTACCTGCTCGCCAGCCAGTACAGCACCGGCAGCCAGGTGGTCATCAACGGTGGCCGCCACCTGAAGAGTCGCATGACCTGAGAGACGCCCATGACCCCACAGCAACAGCTCGAACTCGAAGCCGCCGCGTTCCGGCGCCTGGTCGAACACCTGCAAAAGCGCACCGACGTACAGAACATCGACCTGATGAACCTGTCCGGTTTCTGCCGTAACTGCCTGTCCAAGTGGTACAAGGCCGCGGCTGACGAGCGCCAGCTTGACCTGAGCCTGGATGACGCCCGCGAAGCGGTATACGGCATGCCCTACGCCGAGTGGAAAGACCAATACCAGAAAGAAGCCAGCGCCGAACAACAAGCGGCGTTCGAAAAAGGAAAACCTCATGACTGATCTGAACACCCTGCGCACCAGCCTGGCCGGCGGCCAACACGCATTCGCCGACACCCTGGCGTTCATTGCCGACAATTACAGCTACCAGCCGCAGGCCTTCAACAATGGCGGCGTGGAGAATGCTTCCGGGCAGAACGAAGGTTCGTGCAAGACCCTGGGCCTGGCCTTGCTGGAAGGGTTGAGCGATCAGGAAGCACTGCTGGCCTTTGGCGAGCACTACCGGGATGTGCTGGCCACGCCTGAGGGCAGTGATCACGGCAACATCCGTGCGCTGATCAAGCATGGGCTGGCCGGCGTCAAGTTTGCCGCGCAGCCGCTGTCGCGCAAGGCTTGAGGTAGTCGGGGCTGCCTTGCAGCCCATCGCGCCACCAAGCCCCTCCAACAAGGGAACGCGGTCTCCTGTAGGAGCGGCCTTGCGTCGCGATGGGCCGCAAAGCGGCCCCAAATTATCAAAACCGACATCAATCGATCAGGGTTCCCGGCACTCCCTCTACCAACCCGCCCCGCTCCAACCACTGCAACGCCACCGGCCACAGGCTTTCGCGAAACCGATCATGGAAAAACGCGAAATGGCCAATTTCCTCGACCGAGATATCCACAGGTGCAATGCGCAGGTGCCGGCGTTCAGCCCCCTGCAGATAACCCAGCAACCGCTCGGTCGCCGCCACTGTACCAAAGGGATCATCGGTCAGGCTGATGGCCAGCGTCGCCGCCCGCACCTGGGCGAACGGTAGCATCGCCAACACCCGACCGCTGGGCCGCTGCTCATAACGCGGGGTACGGGTGGTCCAGTCATGCACCACGCCAGATGGCGTATCCTCCAGCCAACCCAAGCGCTTGCCGGGGAAGTAGCCAAACACCCGAGTCAGCAGCGGCATCACCACATGCCATTTGCCGAACAACTGCCAGCGCTGGTCGGCGGCGTAATCACGCCAGTAGGCGAACTGTGCGCCCACCATCACCACCCGGCGTACCTGGCCCGCCGACGGCGCCAGGCCTACTGCACAACCGCCGAAACTGTGCCCTACCACGTCCACCGGCTGGCCGGGGAAACGCTCTGCCGCATGCGCCAGCATGGCTTCGAAATCCAGCCGGCCCCAGTCGCTCCAGGTCGCCTGAAAACCACGCAGCGAAGCCGGGCGGGATTCGCCGATGCCACGGTAGTCGTAGGTCAGCACATCGCAGCCCTGGGCGAACAGGTAGTCGGCAAAGCGTGAGTAATAGCGGCAGCGTACCGAAGTGGCAGCGTTGATGATCACCAGCGGGCGCTGGCGGTCAGGTAGGGCGTGGCGCCAGATGAAGCCGCCGAGGCTGTAGCCGTCGGCTGCGGTGTGGCGAAAGGCGGTGGCGGGTTGGGTGAGGCTGCTCATGGCACATTCCCTGTAGTTGTGCGCCAAAGCTAACAAAGATTGTGCAGCCTGTACCGGCCCTTTCGCGGGGGTACCCCCGGCCACCAGGCCAGTAATAACACTGGGAGCGCGGTGCGCCGGCCAGTCGGCGGGGCCGGGGACAGGCGATTAAAACTCGGAC